>JBILUF010000058.1:0-9387 GCA_044371155.1 Bdellovibrionota bacterium | reverse complement strand
GAGCCTTCATTCAACGAAGCTATGCCAGCGGTATCTGATTTATTGGGCAAGGCCAGAGCCAGGAAGCTCTCTGTTCGTGGAGGAGCAGCCCCCACATCGGAGGTGAAGCTCGTGGAGTCCTGGTTGGCTGGTGGCGTAGCCGATAAAGCGGAAGGACGGACTATCGGATGCCCCTTTAGATAGTGCTTGGGCGGAGGCTAGCTCGCTCTGGCACCAAACCACCACCTCGCACCGTCGCCCCTACGACCAGAGCTGCGCTGATGATAACGGCATTTTTCAAAATATACTGCCCCTCAAGGGTTGGCACGAATGGGAAAGAAGCGAAGGTGAGATCCGGAAAAAGCACCAGCGGTGCTAACGTTCCAATCATCTGAACGGCAAGCAGGAAGAGAGTGGCACGTAGCGCTATTCCAAATAGCAACCCCAGACCGATGATGGTCTCTAATGAGGCCACCATCAAAATCGCGATACGATCAGGCATAAGACCGAGCGAGAGCACCCGGGTAGTTTCAATAGCCAGTGTTTCAGCGGAGCTTAGACCGGGGAAGAACTTGAGGGCTCCAAACCACAGAAATACGACGGCCAGACTCATCCGCAGCGCACTGATACCAATCAGCGCAAAGGAGCGAGTGATAATTTGGTCAAAGCTGTTATAAAGCTCACAAAGTTTCATACACCTAACCTCAAACAGTTAAATCCGCCGCGGATCTGGGATTGTATCGATAGTGCTCAAGCCGCGCCAGTAGAGGGCACGAAGCCTGGGGAATTGAGCGAAGCCCTGGTTAATCCAGCCCCTGGAGTCCGCCCCTCCTGCGGTGCTCAAACATCGCCATAAAGAACCACACCGCTAGAGCAAGATACCCAAGGCTAAGCACTGCGCCCTGGAGCAACATCTCCCAGTCGATGACTCCACTGGTTACCACCTTGCGCATCCCCTCAAAAACATAGGTGGGAGGCAGCGCATACGCAGCAGGTTGCAGCCAGGCCGGCAGGACTGACACCGGATAGTACACAGCACTTAAAGGGGCAAACAAAAACCCCATCATCCAAGCGATTGTTTGGAACTGCCTTCCAAAGCGAGCGATAATCCCAGCACCTAAAAATCCCATGGTCCAACCAAACAAGATCAAGAGCACTGTAAACGGCAGCAGCGCAAACCCGATTGTAAGGATGTTCAAAGAGTAGAGCGCCCATGAGGCTGCAACTCCCACGAGGATTCCGAGCACCACTTTAGCTAGCCCCACCACCATCACCGCACTAACCCATTCGCCAACAGTGAGAGGAGTGGAGAAAAGATTCACTACATTCCGGCACCAACTTTCCTCCAGTAGGTTCACCGATATCTCATAGTTTGAGCGCCACACGATCTGCCAAAACACCACTGCGGTGAGCATAATAAACAAGAGATGCGGGGTGCCGGCGGTATTTTGAAGCCAGACGGTGGTGAGCCCCCAGACGATGAGATCCATAATCGGCCAGTAGATGCTGTCTGAGAGCCGATCAAAATTCCGACGAAAGCTGTACATATGCCGCACTACAACCGCCGATATTCGGGAGTAATTCATGGTGCCTCCTTGGTAGAGGAAGAAAGTTTAAGGAAGAAATCCTCGAGAGTGGGTTTTTCAACCTCGAGGTCTTCAAAATCCACACCGCGCGTATACACGCTGTGGAGCGCGCGCGGGATGAGGTGGTGGTCGAGTGCCACCGACACCCAGCCATCTGCGGAATCGGCTTCTCCAAAAGGCGCTAAGGCGGCGCAGAGCTCGGCATGCAGCTCGATTCGGGCGCGTAGGCGCACCTTTGAAAGGGCCGCCTTTCGGGCCAGCTCCTCTGGGGTATCAATCGCCGCGATCGATCCTTTTTGAAGAAAGATCACCCGATCACAGATTTCGGCGACTTCGGTCATGTTGTGGGAGGTGTAGAGAAGCGACACCCGGTGCTCGCGAGATTGCTGCATCACAAATGAGCGCACCTGCACGGCGATATCTGGGTCAAGTGAAGCCGTGGGCTCATCCAGGAGCACAACCTGTGGGGTGCCCATAAAAGCACGTGCCAGCATCGCACGGGTGGACTGTCCGGCAGAGAGGCTTTTGGCGAGCTTATCTTTGAGATCTACAATCTCAAAGACCTTCATCAGCACATTCATCCGCTTCTCACGCTCGATGCGAGAGAGCCCAAAAAGACGCCCTTGCACCTCTAAGTTTTCACGCACCGTAAGGTTCCATGGCATTTGGGAGTAGCCACTTACGTATCCTACCGTCTGAAGAATCGCAGAGCGCTCCTTGGAAAGCAGCCGCCCACTGTAACGCACCTCACCAGAGGTGGGAGTAAGAGTGCCTAAAAGCATCTGAATAGTAGTACTTTTTCCCGCGCCGTTGGGTCCTAGGAGGCCAAGAATCTCGCCGGCTCTTAAGTCAAAAGAGAGGTCGCGCACCGCAGAGAACGGCTTTTTCCCCTTGAATATCTTCGTAAGATTTTTGACCTCAAGTGGGGCTGATTGGTGTTGCATGAGCTATCTCCTTTTTGAATCTACCGGCTCGATAATCTGCTTGAGGTAACCAAGCGGCATCCCCCCGTTGATTTACTGGCTTTGCTTACCAGCTGCAAAGTAATCAAGAGGCTAGCTTGGTTGAATTGTTTTTGTCGTAAGATCGATAAACTAAGGCTCGTTAGGACTGAGGCTACTAAATCATCGCCACAACTGCCGCCTTAGGAGAGTGCCGCCAATTAACTGGCGGCAGCAATCAAGTGCTAAGCGTTAGCGATGAGCGCGCCGAATATCAGAAAATGGATGCATGGCGGCCTCACAAAAAAGAGCTCTCAAGAGGATACGAGCAGCTGCCCTGCTATTCAAGAAAAAAGAGTTGAGAGGAATCAGAAATGCGTATCTGCGCGGTGAGAGCGTTGAAAGATAGTGAAGGTATCGACGCCCCGTACCCGATCAATCGCCTCCTGACCTGAGTAGTTGAGCGGTAGCGGTTATTCCTTGGTGCCTAGCTTTTGGCTGATGCCCCTTAGGGAGTGCACCTAACGGTGCACAAAGTGGGAGAAATGTAGGTGGCTATTGGGGTATAACCAGCATCTGCGCGAATAAATATCCAATGCTTTTACTGGTTTAAGTGCCGAACGAGATTTGGGGCCAGTTGCCTCATAATTAGGTGTTACCGAAGCCTGAGAACTCAGGAATCGTTGCCTCAGAATTTGAGATGAGCTTCCTTACGGGAAAGAAGTGATTTCAAAAGAGACTCCATCGGCGCACCAGGACATTGAGGCAATCTGTGAGTTCAATGTTGTCGATTCTTTCATAGCCGAGCAGTTGCCGTACATGAGTCCAGTTCTTTCCTTCAACATGAGCATTATCGTTGGATTGGTATTCGCGCGAACGGGTAAAAGCAACTGGTATTGCGCGTTGAGTGAAGTACTTGTGGAGCGAATGATTTATAAGCTCACCGCCATTGTCTGAATCAAAACCATGAATCTCAAAGGGCAGCGTTTGCTCGATCTCCCTGATTGCATCGAGAATTCCAGCTGCGCCTTTGTGCCAAATGGCGCGGATTTCCGTCCATTGGCTAAAGATATCTGTTACCGTGAGGCTCCAAACAAACTGTCCAGACAGTGAGCTTCCGCAATGTGCAACTGTGTCCGCCTCAAGAAACCCGGGCACGTTGGCTGACCATGCATCAGTTTGAATTTCGATTGAAGAACGCAGCAGCGTCCCTGGCTTAGTACCTGAGCGGTGGCGACGCCCCAGTGCAGCTTTGTGTGGTTTAAGGAGACGATCAATCGTGGCACCACTGACCGTCAGGAGCTTCGCCTCCACTGCGGCGGTTATCGAAAGATTGCGATGCCTCTGCAGCGACGGCAGCCAATCCTGGATGGCTTCAGGAAGGTTCTTCCCGCACATGTAGTCTGTTTCCTGCCAAAGTGCGCGAAGCGCCTCCATAAAGAGAGGATCGCTTCCGTACGTACTCTTTCTTCCTCGCTTTCTCGGTATCGGTTCCCTACCATCCTTGGCTAACCTATTGATTCGTCGTCGGAGCATCCGTAATGCTGACTTATGGTGATACCCCGATACTGCGCAGAACTCCTGCAAAATAGAGCCCTTCTCCTCTCTACTTGCCTTGAAATATCGAGACCTTATCGAATCCGCATACTCTTTTTTTGCTGCCTCTGACATGCCCATGCCTCCTCCTTCGGTAACATGGAATTTTGAGGCATCGATTCAGCTTTTAGCCTCTTTGGGTAACATTTAATTTGAGGCAACTCGGGAGGGCACATTTCGCTCGCTCCCCCCAATAACGTAGACATACAGTCTTTTTCGCTCATGGTGCTTTCACATGGTAAAACTCACGATTTCACCCGATAGCCGCGAGGGCCATCTCAATTTGGCTGCTGAGCAACTCAAAACCGGGCAGGCACGGATACAACTTGCTCCCGCTCATGGCGGTGAGAAAGTTCCTGGGGGAGCTAAGAGCGAGAGGAAGCCGTTAACCCCGGATAATGCTGTAGATTGCTTAGGCGCTCATTATCTTTCCGTTCGCGAGGGATCGTTGCGTGAACTCGTTCCGCTTTCACAAGAGGCGCTTCATCGGCGCACGCTCGGGCTTCAACTTAAGGCGACCATTCCTTACTATCTGGAGGAACTCTTTAAGGAACTCGGCATCAATTCTTCTGAGCCAGCAGAGGGGTGGTCTTTCGTTCTCGCTGAACCACTCAATACCGACAAAGGCAAGAATAGTGGTTATTACCGAGCTCCCTTTTCCGTAGTAGATGAGTCCGGCAAGATGCAGTTCATCCAACATAGTACAAGCACGCTCTTGCATGAAGTGATGCATGCACTCGGTAAGCTAACCTTTTCAATTTCACAGGACGGGAGTGGCCTACTACTGCGACAAGCTGGTCTATCAATCTACAAAAGGCACGATCCGGAAAGACCAGATCACAACCGCAAACTATTCGGCCTCTTTAATGAGGCGCTCGCGTCGATAACGCAAGCAGACTTTCTCACGAAATTTATGGGATTTAGTAGCACTACCTGGGAGATTACCAAGCGATTTGAGGCTGACAAGAAGCAGATGAGGCTCAATGACGTAGATATCTGGCCTGCGCTTGAAGCTGTTGGTCTAGCGACAAAGAAGAGCAATGGGGACGCAGAGATAAAATATCCCTATGTTCGACTATATCAAGGTGAGCTCCTTACAACAGGAAATGTCTTCGGTAAGAGTAAGGAGATCGGTGCTGCGAGGGACATTGTCTCTCTTAAACAAGAGGAGAAGACAGCGCTCAACGGCCTCAGAGATCGTCAGTTTGTGTACCACGAATCGGGCTATGGAGTGCTTTGTTATTACGTCCAAGTTCTGGCTCAGGAACTCTGGCCGAAATTAGGCAAGGAGGAGGCGCGAAGGGCGCTGCATTCTTGCCTGCTCCGCGCGCACGTCACCGGTGATTTGAAGCCATTAACTCACTTGATGCAGGACGCCTTTGGCGAGCATGCAGGACTGTATGTCAAAGCGCTGGCGAATATTTCTAAGTTTACTATGAAGCCGGGTGAAACCGAACAAGTTACCGCCTTCGCTGCGTTTGTCATGGCAGCCAACCTGCCCCCTGATCGCCGGGACTCGGTCCGAAAGCTGCTCGCGTCGGCAATGCTGGGAGATTAACAGGGACAGTTCCATCTGTTCCTGTTATTTTTGGGACAGGCGAGCTGTCTCTATTTTTTTTAAATGCTTTTAATGGTTTAAGTGCCGAACGAGATTTGGGGGAGGATTCGATGATACCTTTAACGCAATTTATCCATAACCCCTGTTAGTAAAAGAAAACCTAGCTGATGTGGGGCCATCCTCTGTGCCCATAGCTTTTTGATTTTAGAGAGTGAAAGGAAGTATCCATATGGCAGAACTAAATACCGCCCCCGCCGCAAAAACTAATTCAGCCCCGGCCCCATTTACCCCTATCCACACCGACCTAGCCCCACAGCGTGGATTCCTTAGTGCCTGTTGGTCCAAGTGCAATGAACTTGTCAAAAGCGCTCTGCACTCTGGGCGGGCTCTTGATAATTTTGAAAAGATCGGCGGAATCCCTAGCCAGCTAGGCAAATCGGTGCAGCACATCGATGGGCTTATCGACAGTGCCCCCGCTGATATTCGAGATAATTTGATAGTCGCGCGCGGTGCGTTTGGCACTCTCTTAGCCGGGGCCTCCTCAAGCCTTGAGAAGACTTTGAAGGTGATTGATGCAGGGCTAGAGCGAATCACCGGGCGCACCACAGCTAACTTAGGTGCTTTTAGCCGACGGACCCTCTCCTCAGAGCAGCGAGCAAAGATAGTGGATCTAAGTCGGCAGTGTGAAGGGCAGCTTAAAGCAGCAGAAGCTGTCTATAATTCCGCTGGCACAAAGGTAAATGAGCTTCACAAGGTATTGAGTAACCTTATCTCAAAAGAGAGAGAGGTGGGAGGTCGGCTGATTGAGGAGAACGGTGAGCTAGTCAGTGTGGCCGTAACCAGCGCCAACGCCAAAGATATCGATATCAAGAAGATCGAATCACAGGGGTTTGATGGTCTAGGCACTAAGCTCGTAACGATGTTTAAGGATGCGCGGAAGTCTATCTTTAACTCCATTTCTGACACGAAGAATATCGATTCAGATCCGGATGTCGCATTTGAAGCAGCGCGACAGGCGACTCATGCCCTCGATGAGACAGGCAAAGCACTTGAGAGCTTCGCTTCTAGTGCTCGGACAGCAGCTACGGTGATTGAAGATATTAAATTCACCCAGAGTGCTATCAAGGATCAGAGCCTGCCCGAAGATATCGTAGCTGGCAAGGCCGTGCCTGTATCGGATCGTACCTTTGATGCAGTCAAAACCTGGGCCGATACCCAGGCCAAGAATCTCGAGAGCCGAATAAAGGATTCATATAGCCAGGTTTCAGCCCTCGAGCATGTTGAAGCTTTTAAGAAATCAGTCAAAGAGTGCGATAAGCTTTGCGCCCAACATGATGAGATTATCCAGCGCCTCGCGCGGGTAGTGCAGCCATTAGTCGCTCATACTGACCCGACTATTCAGGGGGCAACTCCGGAATTCACCAAGACAGCTTGTGATGTGAAGGAGTCGATGGAGAAAGCTACGGTAGCGTTACTGGCAAAGGGGCTACCGTATGATGAAACAATTGCAAAACTTGAAGCTCTTAAAGGACTCTCAGAGAGATTGGCAAGCTCGGCGCAAGCGGAACTAGGCGCCGGAGGGGCTTTAACAAAGTCTGACTCAAGGAACATTGTAGCGGAGGCTCGTCGGGCCGCTAAAAAGATTATCGAGGGCGAGAAAAAGTCATGGTTGTAAGGGTCTCCACACAGTGACGTAATGCAGTTTGATAAAAGAGGTTTTGTATGAATGAAGATACAACTGAGTTGGATTTCCTTGAGATCGTTGCACAGCATAGAGCAGCGGCGGAGCGGCTTAAGGCGGCGAGTCAGCAGATAAAGCTTGATGCTGCTGAGGCCAAACAGCGACTCGCCGAGCGTGCAGCCTTGGAGCAGGACATCGCAGAGGGCTCAGTTGAGTCGTTACTCCGTGCCAAGGCAACGATGAATGCCAATATGGATGCGTTAATAGCAAAGACCCTTGGCATCGAAGAGATCTAACCCGATGCTACTTGGGGGCTCTTCCCGTTGCTAGCTAAGGCGCTCTGGCTGTTGAGCTTGGGCAGCCATCACTGAGGCTAGAATAGAGGCACCGAGAGCTAAGGCTATAAATCCAAGCGAGTACCCGATCGGAATCTTTATATAGCCGCTCAAAAGCATTTTTAACCCTACAAATGCCAGGATCGCTGCCAGACCGTACCGTAGCAGCGATATCTTTTGGAGCGCTCCTGCGACCAGAAAGAAGAGTGAGCGTAACCCCAGGATTGCAAAAATATTTGAGGTGAAAGCGATAAATGGGTCGCGGGTAATTGCAAAGATCGCCGGAATGGAGTCGATTGCAAACATTAGATCCATCCCCTCTAGGATAACCAAGACTAAAAAAAGTGGGGTTGCCAGCAGCTTCCCATCAAGCCGCACAAAGAAACGTTCGCCGTGGAATTCAGGGGTAGTGCGCAGGAACCGCCTAGCAAACTGCACTACTTTGTTCTTTGAAAGATCTGGGTCGGCGCTGGCATGCGATAGCATTTTAATAGCCGTGAAGACCAGCAGGGCACCAAAGATATAGACAAGCCAGTGGAACTGCTCGAAAAGAGAGATGCCGACTAGAATAAAGAAGGCGCGCATTATGATAGCGCCAAGGATCCCATAAAAGAGCACCCGGTGTTGGTAGGCAGGATTTACCGAGAAAAACGAGAACACCATGATAAAGACAAAAATGTTATCAACTGACAGTGACTGCTCGACGAGATAGCCAGCGAGAAATTCGAGGGCAGGCTCAGCGCCTTGAAAGTGCCAGATACTGAGGTTAAAGAGCAGTGCCAAACCCACCCAAACACAGCACCAGGTGAGAGCCTCTTTAAAGCTCACCGCATGAGCCGAGCGGTGAAACACGCCGAGATCAAGAGCGAGCAATCCAAGGATTGCCGCGATAAATCCGCCCCAAAGCAGTGTGGGGCCGAATGCTGCGAATAGTTCCATGCTAGTGCGGGTATAGAGATAAAAATGTCACGCCAAGAGGACGCAGCATCTCCCAAGCAGGGCGCTCGGGGTTAGCATCCGCTCCTGGCAGGGAAGGTTGCGCTCTAAAGCCGTGAATGCTAGCAAATGTGACGACCATAGAGCAAACCCATACCTTAGAGATGAGCTATAGAGGAAGTATATCCAACCCCTTTTAGAGGTCCGCGATGAGTTCAACGCCATGGCTTAATTATCACCACCTTTTATACTTCTGGACCGTCGCTCGTGAGGGCAGCGTGACCAAGGCTAGTAGGCAGCTTCGATTGGCACAGCCCACGGTGAGCGCTCAGCTTAAGGCTTTAGAGGATTCGCTCGGAGAGCGGTTGCTTTCGCGTGAGGGCCGCGGGGTGCAGCTCACCGAGATGGGGCAGATCGTATTTCGGTATGCGGAGCAGATCTTTAACCTAGGGCGTGAGATGGTACAGACGGTGCAGCGGTATCCGTCCGGCATCGCGCTTGAGCTTAGGGTGGGTATTGCTGATGTGCTCCCCAAGACGATCGCCTTTCAGTTGCTGGAGCCCGCGTTGGCTGGGCCTGAAAAGGTTAAGATAGTGTGCCGTGAGGGAACGGCTGAGCGGTTAGTAGCGGAGATGGCAACTCATGAACTTGACCTGGTGCTGTCTGATGCGCCGATGAGCTCGCATAGTAAGATTCAGGCCTATAATCATCTGCTTGGTGAGAGCGAGGTTGCTTTTTTCTGTGTAGACAAGCTCTTGCGTCAGTTCCACAAGGA
>JBILUF010000057.1:0-9426 GCA_044371155.1 Bdellovibrionota bacterium | reverse complement strand
TTGCTGTGCGGTTAGGGTGTGAGTCATACGGCTTTTAGTTTTATCTTTTTACGCTACTGAGCGACAGGGGAGAGCTACCACTTTTGCCCTCTTCACGTGCTACTTTCACCCGCACCTGTCCCTCTGCCACACTGCGGTTCTCCTTTAGGAATATCCTTATTCTATCAGCGGTGAGAATGCTCCCGCCCTGGCTAAGCTCTGGATTCTCGGTGAGCACCACAGTTTCGGAGCCTTTATCGTATACAGCTTGCTCCCCAGAGGCGCGGATATCTTCACCCTTTACGATAATCACATTTCGCCGCGCCGTGAGATCCTTAATCTGGTTTTTCTCATCGTAGGTTCCGTCTAGCAGTTGGGCGGATAACATCAGATCTCCCTGAGTGACCTCCACATTGCCGGAGTATGAGAAGGTGCGGTCTTTGTTATTGACCACCAGTTGGTCAGATTTGATGTAGGTGGGTAGTTTTTTTGTGCTCTGGTCTAGGCCGAGGAGGTCTGATGCGGCCGCAGGTTTGCTTGCGGCATCGGGCTGCTTTTTGTCCCGCGCTGCGGGGGCGGGCTTGTTGGTGGATTTAGAGCGCTGTTTTGTAGCGACCTGTTTCTCCTTGGCTTTGCTCTCTTTCGGTGCAGCGAGGCTGAGTGCTGGGGATAGACCAAGGGCAAAAAAGATGATGATACTCCCCATGCAGGTGAGAAGCTCCCTCCAAGTGGGGGCAGATGAGCCGCGCAGTAGAGCCCTCATTGAGTTACTCCTTTAAGGGAGTTGGCAGGATTTTTGGCGTTTGGCTTTATAACGGTCACAACATTCCCAGTGATTACAAAACTCTGCGCGTCGATATCTCCCTTGAGCGAATCCCCAGAAAGCTCCATGCCAGCGCTCTCAATTTTTACCTGGCCTGGGATTACAACGGTATTCGCTACTCGGTCACACACCGCCTCCTCTGAGGTAAGGGTGTACTGCTGGTCATAGATCGCTGTTACCCCCTTCTCAAGATGGGCTTTCGCTAGAGTGGGGCCCTGCATGAATAGGGTGGCTTGCTTGGTGCGGAGTTGCCCCTCTTTGCCATTTTTCCCCAGGAGCAACAGATCGGCGTCTGCAATCGTAACGGTTGAGCTCTCTGGGTTGTAGTGCGCCTGACTACCCTTAACCTCCCAGAGTTTGCGCCCGTCTCGTACTTCGCTACGGTGAAATTCATGCATTGTGAACACGCCGGTGGATGTGGCTTGAGAGCTATCTTGGGAGGTTACCGGTTGCGGCTCTGGGCTCTCTGGGTTGGATACTGGCTGCATAGATGCACTGCTTGAGCTGGCTGCGGTGGCTCCAGAGGCAGCGTCTTGCTGCGCCACCTTGGTAATCGGCATCCCAGTGCGACTACTGCGCAAAAAAAGCGCGCCAACAGCAAAGAACAGCAGCAGTGCTGACCCTGATATAATAAGACTTTGACGTCGTGTAATCGCCATCTGGCCTAAAGTGTAGCTAACTGGGGGCAAAAACAACAGGGCTGCGCCTGCGGTTAGCGGCTAGAGCCGATGGCCTCTCTGATACGTAGGATCGAGGTTAGGAGTGGCTCAACCTCCTCAAGCCGTAGCATCGAGGGGCCATCAGAGGGGGCCTTCTCTGGGCAGTCGTGACACTCTAAGAAGATTCCATCGATCCCCACTGCGGCAGCAGCACGAGAGAGTGGTGCTATAAACTCGCGCTGTCCTCCTGATGATCCACCATGCCCGCCCATAGATTGTACGCTGTGGGTGGCATCAAAAATTACTGGGTAGCCCGCGGCATGCATGAGCGGCAGTGCTCGCATATCCACCACGAGATCTCGATAGCCAAAGCAGCTTCCACGTTCACACAGTAAGATATTGTGGTTGCCAGTCGAGGCGATCTTTGCTGCCACATGGGCCATATCCTGCGGGGCGAGGAATTGCCCTTTTTTCACGTTCACTGCCTTGCCGGTCGCACCCGCTGCTAGTAGTAGATCGGTCTGCCGACAGAGAAACGCCGGGGTTTGCAGGACATCCACTGCTGCGGCTGCGGCCCTGGCCTCTTCCGGGCTGTGCACATCGGTAAGCACCGGAACATCTAAGGCAGCCCGCACCCTTTGCAGCACCGTCAGGCCTTCCTCAATTCCTACCCCCCGGGCGCCCTGAATACTGGTGCGGTTAGCTTTGTCATAGGAGCTTTTAAACACCAGCTGTAGCCCAAGTCGACCAGAGAGCTCCCGAAGAAACGAGCCAATTTTAAGGCAGTGATCGAGGGACTCAATTTGGCAGGGCCCTGCGATCACGAGCAGCCGCTGTCCGGGGCCCACTAGTGTGCCGGGTCGAATGGATACGGTGCGCGGGGTAGGTACATTCATGCCAGGCATTCTACCGAGCCCTGACCGGATTGTCACCTAAGGGTAGAGCCGGAAAATCCCTCTACACAACGCGCAGGTCAGGGCGAGATAGCTGGGTGTCCGGCAGGGTGCCTGTCTCGCGCGCGATCCTGTGCGCCAGAGCTGCCCCTACGAACCCACGGAAGAGAGGATGAGGAGTGCGCGGGGTGGATTTAAACTCCGGATGAAACTGCACTCCGATAAACCAGGGATGATCGCATACCTCGATAATCTCAACCAATTCATTGTTTGGTGAGGTTCCTGAGATGATAAGCCCAGCCTTTTCGAGCTTCTCGCGGTAGGCGTTGTTAAACTCATACCGATGTCGGTGACGCTCGCTGATCTCGAATCCCTGATAGGCGCGCTGCGCTAGGGTGTTCTCCTTGAGCATGCATGGATAGGCGCCTAGGCGCATCGAGCCGCCTTTGCGCTGCACAGAGCGCTGAGTCTCCATCATGTCAATTACTGGATTTGTGGCGCCGTCATCGAATTCGGAGCTCGTAGCATCAGTGACTCCGGCCATATGGCGCGCGAACTCAATGGTCGCCATTTGGAGCCCTAAACAGATTCCAAAGAATGGAATCTTCTTTTCACGTGCATATTGGACAGCGCGAATTTTACCCTCACTACCGCGCGCGCCAAATCCACCTGGAATTAAAATGCCGTCGAAGGCTGAGCGATCACCTAGAGCTGCTTTGATGGCTGGCTCGATGCCCTCCTGCTCGATCTGCTCAGAATCCACATACACCACATCAACCTTTACATCGTTGGCGAATGAGCCGTGCTTCAGCGCCTCTGTAAGACTCTTATAGCTCTCGGTAAGATCAACGTACTTGCCGATCATGGCAATCGTGACAGAACCATTACGAGGGGCTGCCAGAGTTACAGCGATTTGCTCCCACGACTTGAGGTTGGGAGTTCCGGTCCAGATATTGAGAAGCTCAACAATACGCTGGTCGAGCCCCTGGCGGTGCAACATGAGCGGCACCTCGTAGATGCTCTTTACGTCCACTGCATTGACGACACAGTCCTCTTCGACGTTGCAGAACAGGCTGATCTTTTTCTTGACCTTCTGATCGAGCTCCTTTTCAGATCGACAGATAATGATGCGCGGCGAAATACCAAACCCCAAAAGCTCTTGCACTGAGTGCTGAGTGGGCTTGGTTTTTAGTTCATCAGCAGCTGAAATATATGGCACGAGGGTAACATGTACATACAGCGCATTTTCCTCGCCGACATCGAAGCGCAGCTGTCGAATGGCCTCAAGGAAGGGGAGGCTTTCGATATCACCCACGGTGCCGCCGACCTCGCAGATGCAGATATCAAACCCATTCGCAGCCTGAAATACGCGGCGCTTAATTTCATCAGTGATATGGGGGATCACCTGAACTGTTTTGCCGAGATAATCACCGCGACGCTCATTCGCGATCACCGTCTCGTACACCAACCCAGCAGTAAAGTTATTGAGGCGAGACATGCGCGTCTCAATAAACCGTTCATAGTGTCCCAGATCCAGATCGGTCTCGGCGCCATCATCGGTGACGAACACCTCTCCGTGCTGAAACGGGCTCATCGTGCCTGGATCGACGTTGATGTACGGATCAAGTTTAACAGCGGTAACGCGTAGCCCACGCGCCTCAAGCAGAGCCCCGATGGAGGCAGCCGATACCCCTTTGCCGATTGAAGATACCACACCGCCGGTGACAAAGATGAACTTGGTGGGCCGAGATTGCATAGAGGGGTATCCTTTTGACAAACGTTGCCTTTCTCGGATCGGTATTGTGGCCCAAAACCCCATCCCGAGGGAAGCGCAGATTCGGGTTCGGGTAAATAAATCTATGCGGTGCGGCTGAATCTACAATGAGGGTGTGGATAAACGTGGGAAGTGCTCAACCCGCTTTAGGTTCTGCCTGTATCGAGGGACCGAAAGAGGTGCATGCGAAATAGGGTGCACCAAACTGTTCCGGCGACGGCAAGGGGTACAGCCACCAACGATAGCTCTGAAAACCCAAGGGAGATAAGCAAGGTTTTAAAGATTAGGAGAGCCGGCAGCAGGGGATCTGATTGTGCAAAGAGAAGTAGAGTATTCTCGGGGCTGTAGACGAGAAGCGGCGCAATCATCAGTAAAAGCGGGATAAACCACCCAAAGAAGTGGTCGCGCGCGAACCCAAAGGCGTACTGGAGTGCGCCGATACTTTCCTCTTCGTTTAGCACCACCACCTCGGGGATGGCATTAAACATAAAAGCAATCGTAAGACCGAGGAATAGCGGCACCATGCCGGCAGTTTGTCCCATCGCAAAGGTCTGCAGGACAAATGATACAGCAAAGAATATAAAAGCCACGCTTATCAGCCGCAGGAATAGGGCTCCGTCAAATTCATGAAAATTAGACCAGTCCACCCGCGCGCGATCCACGGCTGCAGCTATCCAGGAGTAAAAGTAGGTAAGGAGGGCCAGCTGGAGGAGCCCCAGCACCATTCCCCCCGCCATACCAAAGGGGGCGAACAGACGGGTAGCAAAACCAAGAACGACATAAGCAAGGGCGGAGAGCACCAACACCCACAGGTTACGGACAAAGCCGCGCGATGCTTCAACCGCGGCGCCTTGGTATGCCTTCCAGATTCGAGCCAGTGCGCTGCTTGATTGTGCCGTAACGTCCTCCGCTTCTTTATTGACCCCCACGCTCCCCACCGCCGCTGCGTTGGTGGCGGTGCGCCATCGGATGAGCACTGCGCGGTCGATGTGATCGGGCGCCCCCGTGTCGTCCACGTGGCTTTTCCTCTGGACTATTCTCAATCGCTCGCACGAGTGCTTCAGAATCCTCGTCCTCGGATAGGAGACGCACTAACAGAGCCAGATCGTGTCTTCCAGGGCTACGTTTGGCGTATGAGAGCTGCTCTCGACCGAACGGAGGTGCCCCCAGCGCATGCCACAATGACAGCGCTGCGGCAATTCGCTCACGTTCCTTTTTTGGCACAGCGAGATACTTAAAGGTGCTCTTTGAAAAATCATGAATCTCATGCCGGTCCTTAAACCAAGAGTAGATATCCCGGCGATGACTTGTGAGACCTTGGATAAAGAGGGCAAACAACGACAGCACCGCCGCACTCCCGATCTCCTCGCCTGAGCGCACGAGGTTATCTAAACGCCCCAGACACCGACTGAATTCGCTTACATCAGAGAGTAGCACCCCGTCTTTTTGCATCAGCTCAGGGATGAGTGGCTCAAGCAGCCGCAGCTCGGCCAGAAGTCTGAAGGTTTTTAAACTGTGACCATACGCAAAGTCTTTCTTGAGCTCATCAAAGACTCGAACCGGAGAGGCACGCGCGATGAGGTGGAAGTTCTTTATCACAGATTGGAGGGTGCGTTCCTCGATTGTGAAATCGTTGCGCGCGGCATGCCGGGCCACCCGCAGCATGCGGACTGGATCCTCGATGAATCGAATATCGGGGTCACCAATAACCCGAATAATCTTCTGCTTAAGATCGCGCACTCCACCGATGTAATCAATTATTGAGAAGGTAGAGATATCGTAAAATAGTCCATTGATTGAAAGGTCCCGTCGGGCTGCGTCGGTAGCCTCCGTGCCGTAGGTATTCTCACGGGTGACGATCGGTGCTGAGGTGTCGAGCACCTCGCCAGGATCTGCTGGCACTCCGATGTCGCGGAATGTTGAGACCTCGATATTTTTTCCGCCGGCAAAGAAGATATGTACCAGCTTGTATCGTCGACCGATGATACGGCTATTTCGAAAGAGCGATTTGATATCCCGAGGCAGGGCATCGGTTGCAATATCAAAGTCCTTTGGCTTTTTCCCAAGCAGTAGATCGCGCACACCACCACCGACCAGGTAGGCCTTGAAGCCAGCACGATTTAACCGGTACAGGATCTTTACGGCATCCGGGTCGATGTTCCGTCGGGAGATATCATGTTCGCCGCGGGAGTAGATCTCAGGGTTGGCTAGTTCAGAGGAGGTTTGTATTTCGGTCATGGAAAGGGCTTATGGGCAACAATTGTAATGGTGGGTAGGGTCGCATGGGGAGGGGAGGCTGTCAAAAGTAAGAAAGCTGCGCGAAACATCACGAGCAACTCAGCCAGGATAGCCATAATCGCAGTGTTTCCGTGATGTTACGCAGACAACTTAACGATCGAACTGCCGCGTACGCAGGCCCCTGCCATTTCCAGCAATTAAGGGCTTTAGAAACTGCATCTATCGTTCGACAGAACTCTGGGGCGCGGAGCTTGGGAGGCGGCGATTTCGCCTAAAATCCTAGATTTGCGTACTCAAGGTATTTGCGTCGTGGGTCGATCCCCTTGTGTAAGCGGGCTCGATACTGGTGCATCGGGCCTACTCCCGGAGACATGGATGGATTCGGGACTCCAATACGTTACTAGGTCGCTCATGGAGGAGATTAGGGGCATGTGTAGAGCAGTATTCTCATACGAGTTGGGAGACCCAGATTTTTCCTGGTTGCTCTCGACCTTTCAAGAATCCCATCCGCAGTACTTTATGGTCGATTCGACTGGCCTACCACTGGTGCTTGTCCAGATGGGGAAGGGGGATGTGCAAACCGACTCGGTGCCACTCGAGCTCGCCTCGATTGAGGAGAGCGAGAAGGATTTTGTCGAGAAATAACTCGACTATGAATCGCCGCGATCTTTCTCCGAACCGATTCAACTTACTAGTGCGCGGACACGCCTCCCGGAGTCATCCCCAACGAACGGATAATGTCGTTAATCTTTGAGGTCACTAGCTGCTGATACTCCTCAAGCTGCGCTTCTGAATTAGCTTCAAACCGCATCACGAGCACCGGTTGGGTATTGGAGGCGCGTACCAGTCCCCATCCGCCATCGAAAGTGATCCGGATTCCATCGGTGAGATCTGTTTTGAAATTTTGAAACTGCGCTTTGGCTAGCTCTGGGACCTTAAATTTGATCGATTCAGGGCAGTCAAATCGTATCTCAGGAGTGGCCACCCGTTTTGGTAAATCCGCAAGTAGTCCCGATACCGGGCCTTGAGCGTTACTGACGATTTCGCACAACCGAGCTGATGCATAGAGCGCATCATCAAAGCCGTAGAAACGGTGCTTAAAGAACATATGACCACTCATCTCGCCACCTAGGTCACCTTGACTCTCAGCAAGCTTAGCTTTGATAAGCGAGTGGCCGGTCTTCCACATAATAGCGGTAGCACCTCGCTGGGCGAGGTCGTCAAAGAGTAGACTGGAGCATTTTACATCCCCGATTATCACAGCGTTTTTCTTATGCTTTAAAAGCTCTCGTCCATACATCAGCAACAGCATGTCACCAAAAATAACCTCGCCGCGCTCATTGACTGCGCCAATTCTATCAGCATCACCGTCCCATCCGATGCCGATATCTGCCTTGGTCTCGCGTACCTTGGCGATGAGGGACTCAATATTTTTCATCACCGTGGGGTCGGGATGGTGGTTAGGGAAGCGACCATCTGGCTCACAGAAAAGCTCGATTACCTCACAGCCTAACCCACGCAACACAGCCGGGCCTATGAGCCCGCCTACGCCGTTGCCCGCATCCACCACGACCTTTAACTTGCGTGGACCCATGAACGGCTTTGAGTTTGCAATCAGCTCCTCGATATACTGTTGTCTGATGGATTCAGTTGTCACCGTACCTTTTCCGGGGCTCGCTGGGGGCTTGCCGACGAGAGCTAGAACCCGTGCTTTCAGATCTTGGATCGCAACACCCGCGAGAGTTTTCTCGCCAAGCAGGATTTTAAACCCGTTCATATCAGGTGGATTGTGACTACCAGTGACCTGAATACCGCCGCCGAGTTTTCGCGAGAAGACAGAGTAATAAAGCTGTGGGGTAGGGCCCTCACCAAAATGCACTACATCGATCCCCTCATCGCTTAGTCCTCGGCCCAGCGCCTCTGCATAGGCAGGTGAGCTCAGTCTGCAGTCGTGTCCGATGCCGATGCGGTTCTTGCCGTGCTCCTTGGCAAGGGTGGCATATGCCCTGCCAAGAAGGTATGCAAACTGCGGCGAGAGATCCTTATCCACGGTGCCGCGAATATCGTATTCACGGAAGACTTCTGGGTTGATCTGCTCAGGTTTCAACGTCATCGTATCGGTCTGCATGTATGCCTTTTTGGGAGGTAGCATTTAGGGCGCTTCGGTAGCTTATCTCCTAGTAGCTCATCTTGTAGCCCTCAGAAAGTACACCGAGCTTATTTCTAACTACTTAAATCCACCGGAAAAGAGAAGGGGAAAGGGATGTTTTCGCCCTTAACTTTAGTAAAGTTTGGCCGTAAATAGCCGATACTACCTACAAGGATACTTGGAGCTAACGTGGTGGCAGGAGTAGGCGGCCATGCGGGTTCTGATTGCAAACGAAAATCCAAAAGAGCGCGCTGCTCTAACCAGGCTGTTAAGCGGTTATGTCGACGTGGCCGAAGCTGGAAATGGCGATGACCTACTCTCCCAGTTCGAGGAGGGGATTCAGGGCGGTGCTCCATTTGGTATCGTAATAGTCGACCTTGCCCTACCCCCGGTTGATGACCTTGATGTACTAACGGCGCTCCGTCATATCGAGGAGAGCCACGGTATCTGGGGACAAGAGAGCGCCAAAGTGGTGGCGTTGTTCGATGCGGCCAGCAATAACGACGACTACGATACTGATGTCCATAGTTGCGAGGAGCTCCTCACTAAACCGATTGATTCAAAACGGCTGATAGAGATTGTGTTGCGAGCAAAAGCTACCTCTACAGACCCCCGCGAGTTCCTGCATTAGATTGAGCCTCGGAGTTTATACGCGTTGTGGCCTGCCTGTTGCGCCGCGCGATAGCAAAGGATTCGCTCGTGCCAGTGACTGCCACTCCTAGTATCCAAGACCACCGCTATATCTTTTTCTCGATGGTGTGATTCTTAAAAAGCTCAGAGGTGAAAAAGTCTTGGATCTTGCTCTGCTGCTTGCGTCCTTGTAGCCGTAACCGCACCTCCTGCTCAACAGCATCTCGATTGGAGCCATCTACTGCGACGCGATCCTCTACCTTAAACACTAGGTAGCCGGC
>JBILUF010000386.1:0-2712 GCA_044371155.1 Bdellovibrionota bacterium | reverse complement strand
ACGCACTAACCCTTGTTTGTTAGATGCAGGCCAGGAACCCTTTTGCTTCATCGAATTTAGCGCTGATTCATTCAGAGATTCTCTCTGTAATAGAGGGGAGCCCCTTCTATTAAACTACTTCGAAGCTAGCGCTATTACCCAAGAGCCTTCACATTCTGCGACCTGCCGCTCCCTAGGGAGAGCAGCAATGCTCTCAGGTCCTCAAAATCACACGGCTTCTCTAGCACCGCGGCGGCTCCCAGTGCTTTAAACTCCTGTTCCTTAGAGATATCCCCCGACAGAAAGACCACTGGAATATCGCGACGCCCATCGGTGATAAACTGCAAAATACGCCTCCCGCCGCCGCTTGGCATCGCGGCATCGGTCAACACAAGATCAGGGTTATCAAAATTCACAATACTCAGCGCATCGTGCACCGTGACAGCCTGTAACACCTCATGGCCATCTCGAGTAAGCAGCTTCGCCAACGAGCGCACTAAGTCGGCATCATCATCAACCACTAAGATACGCTGCCGTGGCCCCTGATACCCAGAGTTGCTCGCTTCGCGCGACTCGGCAACACCATCAGAGGTCGCCTGCGCCAGCGGAAATCTCAACACGAATACCGAGCCTTTCCCCGGAGTGGACTCAACCTCAATTACTCCGTCATGCTGAGCAGTGAGGGTTTTAACAATTGATAGCCCTAGCCCAACTCCCTCGATATCATCCCCTTGAAACCGAGTAAAAGGCTCAAATAGCCGTGCCACCTGCTCCTTACTCATCCCAACGCCGGTATCGGCAAATCGAATCTCGACCGCATCACCCACGGCGCGCGCCAAGGTCACCGTAACAGCACCAAACTTTGTATACTTCAGCGCATTACTAAGAAGGTTCGTCACCATCCTCCGCAGCTGATTGCGATCACCCCGCATCACGAGCCGCTCCCGTGGATACTGCGCCGAAAGTGAGAGCCCACGCATCTTTGCCGTTACGCGGAACCCCTCTACCACTTCATCAATGAGCGGCTCAAGCTCAACCTCACTATCCTTTCGCTGTAGCTTGCCTGCCTGCATCCGAGAGATATCGATGACATCCTCCACCACGGCCTCAACTCCTCGGCAGTTCGAAAGTGCCACCTCCACAAGCTGCACCGTCTCAGGGCGCAGTTCCTCTAGGCGCAGCAGCGCAAGAATCGCCTTCACATTACTCAGTGGCGAGCGAATATCATGCGAAAACTGCGCTAGCATCGCTGGCTTCTGGGTCGCGGGAGACCCAGCAGTCAACTTCGCCACCTCCGCGCTGTACCGTAGCTCATCAGAAACAGCCTCGGCCAACTCACCCAGAAAACGCTCCTCAAGCGGTGTCAGCGCAATTCCCTCTGGGAACCCAATCCATACCACCGCACCCCCCAACTCCGCTGCCAGGCCAGCACGCATTAACGCCTTCGGGAACCCAAACTGCTCGAACAACCCGCTCTCTGGGGATAACGCCACCCCCTGGCGCACCAACTCGCACTGGCGCTCAAACAGCCCCTTAAACCGCTCGCCATCGACCCCTAAAAATGCACTGCTCGTGCCCTTGGCATTCCACACCTGTGTTGCCACCGCTGCGGCGCGGCTTCGCGCCTTAAGGTAACGAGCCACCTGCCCCGCCAGCGCCTCAGCACCTCCCGCGCGCCATCCTCCACTCATCACCAGCTCGCGAAACAACGGATCGCGCCGCACCCCGGCTGATAGTGCCTGCACCTGCTCACCTTGCCACTGGAACGCTTCTGCCCGCATGACAAGTCCATGAAATCGAGCTCGCAGAGCACGCACTGGGGAGGTAATCAGATCCTCTGGTGCCGGAATAGTGCGGTCGCCACTAGGAGCAAACTGCAAAAGGTCAGAGAAAAGCAAGGTGGCGTACACACACAACACTCCGGCTGCTCCGATGACACCGACACCAACTCCCAACACCGCACTGCCTGCTAGCACCATGCCGCTTAGGAGTATAATTACACCACCTAACATACCGCCTACGCCGCCTCCTTGCGTTTGCCGGCCCGCACCAACAATCGATGCACATGCGCGCACAATACCCTTGGATCCTCACTCTTAGAGACAAAAGCATCCGCGCCACTGTTTAGTAGTCGCACCTCGGTCTCAATATCAGTGTCCGAGGTCAGCATCACAATCGGCAGCTCTCGATACTGCTCGGCGCCACGCACCATCTTGACCACCTCAAACCCAGGAGTGCCTGGCATATGCACATCACAGATCAAAAGATCTGCCTTTAACTCCGCAAGCTGCGTGGTGACCGCTGCGCCATCACTCTTGTACACAACATCGATCTCCATGCGCCCCAAAAACCGCTCAAGCACATTAGCGAACACCTCATTGTCGTCCACCACCAACACCTTCGGGCGTCGAGCCTTCTCTTTATTGGACTTCTTGCCAGATGATGCTACCACCTCAGGCTTAATCGGCACTACCTTCCGCTCCGACTTGCCGCCGTCAATCGAATGCAACGCCGGCCCCTCATGCGCCTCGCTGCGCATCTCTACCATCGCTGGCTCGCCCACAATCGGCTCGCTATGGCCGGCTAGCAGAAAGACCCCGCTGACAATCGTCGGCCGCACCTGGAAGAGATACCGAGCGCCGCTTGGCAATCGAATCTCGGCGGACTCCCCGGAATCACGCAGCTCCTCGCAATAACGCTTGAGCACGCCATGCAGCTTGGCGTTGAGCGCGG
>JBILUF010000385.1:0-2730 GCA_044371155.1 Bdellovibrionota bacterium | reverse complement strand
AGTCGGGACCGTATCTCACTATCCGTTTGAATCGATTCTCGACTGTCGCCACCTCTGATCTGCTCAAAGCTGGGTTGGCGCCACGCGAGGTGCTGCGCTACCTCGAAGCGATGATCCAAAACGGGCTAACCCTTATGATTGTGGGCGAGGTAGGCACCGGAAAAACCACCCTGGCCCGCGCGCTAGCCGCGGCAGTGCCGGCGGATGAGTCAATTCTTGTGATTGAGGATACCCCTGAGATTCGGCTTGAGCATCCACATGTGCGGTATCTTTGTACCCGTGAGGCCAACACCGAGGGAAGTGGCCGGGTGGCTCCAAGTGAGTGCATCCGGGCCGGAATGCGTATGGCGATGAACCGCATTATCTTCGGCGAGATCCGTGATGCTGAGGCGGCTGAGGCATTTATTGATGTGTGCTCCTCAGGTCACCCTGGGTTAAGCACCATTCATGCTCGTAGTGCTGCCGAGACGATCACCCGTTTGGAGCTGTTTCTAGGACGTGCGCAGCGCGGAGTGGTGCGGGCTGTGGTGGCTGAACAGATTGCTACTGCGATCCAGGCGATCGTGTTTGTGAATATCTGTAATGAGACCGGGCGCCGCCGTATTATGGAAGTCAAGGAGATCGGACCGGTGGCTGATGGCGTGATACGCCAGCGGGATATCTTTAGGTATCAGGTGCAGCGTGGGGTGCCCTCGTGGCGCGTGATAAATAAGGTCAGCGCACATCGCGATATGCTCGAGCGCGGAGAAGATCCAGTAATTCTAAGCCAGCTCCCTTCGGCAGTTGAGCTTGGCCAAGAAGTCTTGTATCGCGAAGCATCGCAGCGCAGGTAGGGTGTATGGGTAGCGCAGCACAAGATCTTGAGCGGGCTGAGCTTCTTTTAGAGGGGTATATCACCACTGCGTCGCGCGAAGAGCGCCCTGAGCAGGAGCCGGATAAAGAGGGGTTTTTGGTGGTAGCATGCCGGCAGGCTGGCTTATCGGCGGGGCAGCGTGCGTCGATAATTCTGAGAATGGGAATCTATGGCGCAGCGGCGCTCGTGGCGAGTGCTGTGATAGGTTCTATTGTGCCCCTCTCGTTCGGAGCGGCGGCAGCCTACGCGGAATATGTAATCGTTCGAAGGAAGGTTATTGGAAGAGCCCAGGCATTTGAGCGGGATTACACTGCTATGTTGCTTTCGTTGGCGTCGGCTATTCGTACCGGCCTTGATCCTTTGGCGGCGCTTGTTGAGCTTGGTAAACTATTCTCGCCAACAAGCGAGATGTTCAAAGAGCTCGCGCAGTTTAAAGCGCATGTGGAATCAGGAATGCAAGAGGAAGAAGCGATTCGAAGCTTTGGCAGTTCGATTGCGCATCCTGACGTGAGGCTCTTTACGACAGCCTTTATCCTTGCTCGTCGTGAGGGATCATCCTTATCAGAATGTTTGCAGCGTCTAGCTCGAGTAACTCGTCAGCGCCAGTCATTTAGACGCAAGATTCGGTCGGCCGTTGCGATGCAGAAGCTCTCGGCAATCGGCATAGGAGCCTCGGCGGTGGTTATCGGAATGACCCAGTCGGCAGCCAATCCCGAGGGGTTGAAGTTAGCTTTGTCGCATCCCATCGGATCGAAGGTGTTGCTCGCTGGTGTGTCGCTTATTGTCGTGGGAATCGCGTGGATGTTTCGCATGGCGAGAGCGAGGGTATAGGTATGGGCGGAAGTGCATTTGGCTTAGTTGTGCTTGGAGTTTTGGCCCTGCTGGCGGTCATGATGATGCTACGCGGTTCGGCTCGCACGGCAGAGGATGTGATGCGCGACCTCGGAGAGATTGATACAGAGGACGCTGCGGAGTCATACCTTGTCAGGCAGGCGCGCGCGCAGCTCTCAGACCCGCTTGTCAAAGCTGGTTTGTTCTCTGCAGACGAGCGGCGGCGGTTTGAGCTTCGCGGTCGGCTTTTCCCGATATTCGGCGCGGCACTGGGCGTTATATCTGCGCTCCTGGGAGCGCCCGGTAATCTGCAGATTCTTTTTATGTTTATGGGGATTGGGCTGTTCGTTGGCTTTGTTGCGCGGCAGTCCAGGCTAAAGCGTCTTACTCAGCAGTATTCACATAAGCTTGAATTCTTTCTTCCCGTGGTGATGGAGCGGCTGGTAATGGCAGTCCAGTCGGGTCTGGATATTTTGGCAGCGCTCGGAGCGATAATAGAGCTGGAGAGTGCGGCTGTAGGAGGAGAGGAGAAAAAGTTTGATCCAGTAACTCGGCTCTTTATGGTTGTTCATCGACTTGCTGAGCGTGGGCTGACTTTTGGACAGGCATTGGAGGAGGTGGCAGCCGGCGTGGAGTGTGGTGCGGTACGACACTGTTTTATCCATCTGGCTGTTGCACATGAGGAAGGTGGAGAGCTGGTGATGCCGCTTAAGGAGCTCAGCGACTCCACCCAGCTTTATTATCAAGAGACTGTGGATGAGGAGATCGCAAAGCTTCCAGTTAAGGCCACAATGCCGCTTCTGTTGACCTTCGCTGGCTTGATCCTTTTATTCCTTACTTCGCCGTTGGTGCAGGTAACAAAGTTATTCTCCTCAACCTCAACCCTGAGTCAGGCTCCGTGAGGTGTATAATGGACACTATAATGGCGAAGCGTGAAGTTGTAAGGATCGTCGCACGAGTGATTAGGGTGCAACGTGGCTCGGTGCCGGTATTTTTTTTCGCCTGTCTCTTGCCGCTTATTTTTTTCCTTCTCTCTTTGAGTCTTG
>JBILUF010000056.1:0-9565 GCA_044371155.1 Bdellovibrionota bacterium | reverse complement strand
GGCCTCAGCACGCCAAATGACAACGCATTTGATGAACCGACTGATCTCAATCAGTAACGGGCTCCCGTGTGTAGCAATAAGCCCCGAGCGCGCGCGCCTCTTTCAACTTGAAGAGATGGCGCGCCCGAGCTCGATAGCCCCTTCAGCTCCCCACCCCATCCCTCTGGTTAAGTTCTGCCTCTCTGTCGAGGCTCGCGAAGGGGTCACCACCGGAATAAGCGCGGGCGATCGCGCAGTAACGGTGGCGATCCTGGGCGAAGAGACCCCTAATCCTAGAAAACTTGTGAAGCCTGGACATGTGTTCCCCGTTGAGGTGCGAGATGGTGGCGTGCTCATGAAGACTGCGCTGCCTGAGGGGGCGCTAGATCTGGTGCGGCTTGCCAATGTCGGAGAGGCCGCATTTTTCTCTGATCTGTTGGGGGCTGACGGTGAGTTTCTTGGCCATACGGAGGCAAAGGCTCTAGCTGCTGCCGAGAAGCTTCCCGCCTATACTCTCACTAGCATGATTGAATGGCGGCTCAACACAGAGTGCTTAATCGAGCGTGTAGCAGAGGCAAGACTTCCTACTGCCGCAGCCGGCGAGCTGCGCTCAATCATCTACCGCTCCCGCATCCACGACGGCGAGCATGTGGCACTGGTAAAAGGAGAGATAAACCCAAATGAGCCGGTGCTCACCCGGGTACAGCCAGAATACACCCTGGGGGATGTCTTTGGCGGAGAGTCGCCTGGCTCTCGCGGTCAGCTCCTGCGCTCACTGGAGGCGATCGGTCGGCGCGGCACTGGGGTCTTGGTGTATTTAAGAAGGCCCGCTGTGGGCGAGCTCAGTCGTCAGATTGCAACACCCAGCGGTAATACCCCTGTGCGTGCAGCGATGATGCGTGAGTACGGCATAGGCGCGCAGATACTAAGGGACTTAGGCGTGAAAAAGGTGGAACTCCTTAGCGCCTCGGGCAGAAGCTTAGCTGGTATTCAGACCTTCGGTATAGAGATAACAGAGGCACATCCGATTCCATCCGTATGACAACTATATCCTTTGCAGACCTGGTTCATCAGTCACTTAACTTCTCCACAGAGGTGCCGTCTCAGGCATTAGCTCTGAGGCTTTTTGACACACGCTGGATGCAGCGGCTGCGCGACATAAGCCAGACTGCCAACACCCGCCTCGTTTACATGTTCTCTGAGCACTCTCGGTTTGGACACTCGCTAGGGGTGGCGTACCTTGCAGAGTCGTTAATGCAAAAGCTTGCGGCCTCGTTCCCTTCGGAGGTGGCACCTTATCGCGCCGCCGTTACTGCAGCAGCAACTCTGCATGATATTGGGCATCTGGCACCAGGCTCGCACACAGCGTTTCGCACATGGTTCCCAAACAGCACCGACATTCACGAGCAGCTCGCCATCGGGATTATTCGCAGCGATGATGAAATTCGCGCAATTCTAGGGGCCGAACTCACAGAGCGGGTGGTGAGTATTCTCGAGGAGTCCTCCTCTGTGCCGGCCTGGACCTGGGAGATAATCTCGGGCGGCGGGTGGAACGTAGACCGAGGAAATTGGTGCATCATTGATTCCATCCTAGCCGGAGTACAGTACGGGCAGTACAACATTCCAGCGCTGACTGACTCAATAGTTATCACCGACTCAGGACACCTGGCTCTGAAGGAAAATCGGCTAGATGCGATGATGCATTTCGCCGTATCGCGCCACGCCATGTACCGTCAGGTGTATCAGCATCGGGTGCTGCTGGCTGCGGATATGCTTAATCGCGCAGTGGTGCAACGAGCCCGGGACATAGGGGCAGCGGCTTTATTCGCCGACGAGACAATGCAGACAGTACTGGAGTGCAAAGACCCCGGCACGCTTACTGCTGGCACGATTTTTTCGATGCGCGAGTGTTGGTGGCGGTATCACCTAATGCGTTGGCGCGATGGACAGGATGCCATCTTGGCTGACCTCGCTTCTCGGCTACTCGACCGAAGACTTCTAAAGACGGTGCGAGTGCCTGTGGACTCCGACCGTGAGCAGTTGTGGCAGGATGCAACCAAGGCGGTGACGCAGGCTGGCTACGACCCACGCTACTACCTGCATGAGATTTCGACCTTCGATATGCAAGCTGGTGACCTCGAACAGTCGATGTCGGTGCTGCTTGATAATGGCAAGACGCTACGCCTCACTGACGCGGATCCTCTCTTTAATACGCTGCTTCGCGAAACCAAGGCCGGGCTTAAGCGTTGGTATGCCATGCCGGCGAAGGCAAAGGAGATAATGGGGACTGCTGCGCGGGGATAGAGTACCTCCGCGCTGCGCCCCCTCAGTGATTAACGGCCGCTAGGGGCCGATACCCCCTACACTGACGGCGCCAGACCGATTGATTCTAAGATTCTGAACCAAGCAGATTGCTGACTTGGATATGCCAAAGCATTGCCAGCGTTCAGAACGGACACCACTAACAGCAGAACAAGTATCACAAGCCGACTCTTACTCTTCAGATCCCTTTCCGCCATCCACCGACTTACATAGTAAAAATGAATCGGCATCGCAATTAGGAGATAGCGAAGACCAACGCAGATCCCCCCATAGTTCGTCCGAAACAACGACACAAAGAGGAAAGAGGTAAGGAATCCTATGAGCAGCCAGGCATCGAGTGATCGAGCCCCGCGGCACCAAGCCTCCTGGAGGTGTTGATACAACCCGAGAAAGAGTATCGGGGTCATGCTAAGATAGCCGTGGTGCCCCAAAATTGAATGGAAAAGAAAGAGCAATTTTGGATCTGCCAGAGCGTCCTTCCCTAACGGAGCACTCCAGTATGAGCCCGGAAAAAGATACGCGTCGCGCCGCGCATAAATCGGGACAGGCGAACCTGTTGAACTATAAACCAGGAAGAGCGAAATCAAGAGGGGGATAGAAAGAGCAAGTATGAAAAGCAACCAAGTGCGTCGCTCCAGCGCAAGAAATGTATAGGTGGCTAGCGCGACAGCAAAAGGTAGACATGACGGATCAAGCGACGCTGAAATCCCGGCGAGGGCGCCACTTACTGCGACTTGAACAGATCCACCTTGCCCTAACTCATAAAACTTGAGGAGGTAAAACGATCCCAGCAAAGAAAGTGCTCCCGGAATATGGTTGTTGAACTCAGTACTATATCCAAGCCCCAGAAAGCCAAATGCAAAGCAAATCAAAGCAAGTCTATGTGGATCTTCAGGGCAGCGAGTCAGAGCTAACAACCTGTCAAAAACTAACAGAATCGCAATCCATGGCACCAATCCGAAAAATACGTTTAACGTCACGACTGCGGAGGAAAGCTGTGTCGCGAACGACTCCCCCGTCACCAGGTGCCATGAGAAATAAACGAGCGCACCCAAGGCCGGTAACAGAGGCGGCTTTGACGAATAAAAGCTCTCGTTAATTCGAACCTTATCAATTGAGTAATCGCCGAAAATGCTCTTGTCTATCCGCCAGGTCGATCGATGGACTAGACTGTCAATGGTTGCAAATCGACTGGCCACACTTTGGCCAACCTCTGATTGAAGATTGATTGCAACTAACATTGATTGCAACTAACAGGGACGACGCGATGATGACCGCCCAGATAAAAGCCCGATGACTCCAAACTCTTCGGTCTAGAATGTTTTCCAAATCGACCCCGCAAAACCCTGCGTAGACCTGTCGAAATCCCAAGCCGACATACCGAACTCGTCAAGGACAAGCTCTCGGGATCAGCTGCTGCTTTCCCCAAGACCCTAGAAATCAAATATCAGTTTCAACAGGCTGCAGAAAGACCCCTTGTCGGTTCCTGCAATACTAAAAGCACTATCGATCCCCTTGATTAGCGCTGTCCGAAATCTTAGCCTCAACTAAGTCCATCATGGAGGCGAGATTCTCAACTACTGGTCGGGCTCTTACGATATAGATAGCATCCTCTACTTCAACCGGGATTTTTACGGCGTCTTTTGCTGTGCATACCAAGGCCGCGCCCGGATGTGCGCGCTGGATCTCAGCTATCTCAGCAGGGGAAAATGTCGCGTGGTCTGGCTTACATACCGGGGGCAGCACTACTTTCCCAAGGGTAGATAGGGTAGCTAGAAAACCCTCTGGATTGCCCAACGCACAAAATGGCTGTATTGGGCTCTCGGCTTGAATCGGTGCGCCGGAGCGACGCTCACTCACAGAGGCTATCTCAAGAACGCAGCTAAAAGTGGGAAGGGTTGGGGGAAGGATACGCTCGATCGGCTCGGTCGATGGAGCTAAGGCTTTTGGCATCCGAGCATTCAACACCACTGCATCGACTCGCTTAAGCCCGCTTTCGCGATCTTCCCTAAACCGCCCAGTCGGCAGGAGATCGCCCTGCACGAATCCATCAACGGCAGCCCGGGAGGAGCAGTCGATCGCTAGTATATTTACGGAGCGAGCCAGCCTACGATGCTGAAGCCCATCGTCCAGAACTATTATAGTCCCTAGCCCACTTTGCTCGATGAATTTAGCGCCGGCTACCCGATCGGCGGATACCACCACTGAAAAGCCACCCTGCTCTGCCAGCATTCGCGGCTCATCCCCTACCAAAGCAGCTGAATCAGTTGGGCTAACGAGGTGGGTGCCGCGGTTACTCCCTTTATATCCACGGCTTAGCACCACGGGGCGGTGGCCTCGCTTAGCAAGCTCAGAGCAAAGAAGCGCAGTAAGAGGGGTCTTCCCCGAGCCACCGGCGGTGAGGTTCCCCACTGAAAGGACAGGAATAGTGCTGCGATAGCTCGCAAGGATTCCTTTGTCATAGAGACTATTTCGGAGGCTAGCGACCAGTCCGTAAAGAAGGCTCAACGGCTTTAGGATAGCGCTCATCTGGGCAGCACTCCTACATTCTGGAGAGCGCTGATTATCCGCTTCGTTGCTCCGCGACTTTGCTCGACTATCGCCCGCCCCCTTTCTCCCTTCAATCTCGCCTCCTGTGGGGCGGCCGCAATGTTGGCAATAAATGCACTGGCATCCCGCTGGGTCGAGACATCAACCATCGCACCCACAAGCGCTAGCCCGTTGGCGATCTCTTTTATATTCCAACGTGAATTCCCCGCACACAGAAATACTCCATACATGGCAGCCTCAAGTGGATTGTGCCCGCCGATATCTCGGATAGTCCCACCAAGGAAAGATGCAGTGGAGAAGCTATATACAGACTCAAGTTCGCCAAGAGTATCAAGCAGCAGCACGGGATTGCTGCAGGGTCGGCGCTCTATCTTAAGCTCTGAACGACGCTCAAATGGTATCTGCGCTCGCGTCAGGGCAGCGGCGAGAAAATTAAATCTCTCTGTGTGGCGCGGAGCGATGATAAAACGGATGGGCTTGTTGAGGTTTTCCTGTATCGCCGGGATCCACACCTGCAACTCCTCCGGGTGGATTGAAGCGAGCGTCACAACTGGCTCAGAGCCTTCGATAAAAAGCTGTCGTATCTCATGAGCAGTCTCGTGGGAGTTAATGAGTGGGTCACGATCGTATTTGGCATTTCCACTCAGCATGGTGCGATCATGAGCAGCGCCTAGCTCTAGTAGCCTTCCTTTCGAGCTTTCATCTTGAGCGCAGACAGCGGTGAGGGAGCGAATATGTGGGTAAAATAACCCCTTTAGCAGACGGTATACTGCGGTGGTGGCATCCGAGATGCGGGCATTCACTAGAACGCGCGGAACTCCGCGCTCTTCAAGCACAGTTAAAAGGCTTGGCCAAAGCTCGGTTTCACCGAAAACGAACCCCTCAAACTCACACCCCGCTAAAGCACGCTCTATGAATCGGCGACAGTCAAATGGCAGAAGTCGGGCCTCGTGGACATACGGCAATCCGGCATCAATGCCGGTCGGAGATGTGGCGGTTAGCAAAAGCCGCTTGGCGGGCCAGCGCTCACGAATATGCCGGCAAAGCGGAATCAGGCCCTGCACCTCGCCAAGCGATGCCCCATGTAGCCACAGGTAGCGGCCGGGCGGGAGACGCCAATCGCCATAACGCTCATCTAGTCGCACCCTACCGCGCTGACTTAGGCGAAAGAACGGAGCTACTCCGTAGGCGAGGGCAGGCATTGCAGTGCGATAGAAAGCGTTAGCGATACTCATATTCCTCGCACAAGCGTGTAACCCTATCCACTTCAGACTGTACTAGCGCCACTGCGGCAGCCATCCCCTCCTCTGTTAAATTCCTCTCAACGAAAATTGGCGGAGCAAAAAGATAGATCCCGCGGGTAAAAGGCTTTGGCAGAAAGATTTTATCCCAACTCCGAAAACACCATCGGTGCTGTGTTGAATAAGAGCATGGAATGATCGGCGCTCCGGTGAGCTGCGCTAACTTTACTACTCCATCTTTGATGACGTGCCTGGGTCCGCGAGGACCATCTGGGGTAATCCCCACATCCCAACCCTCACGCACTAACCCCACAAGTTGCTTCAGAGCGACCGCCCCACCCCGACTTGAGGACCCCGCGACGGTGCGAAATCCGAGCCACTCCAAAATGCCTGCAATAATCCGTCCGTCGCTGTGGCGACTTGCCAGCGCTACTAACTTACTGCGTCTGCTAAAATACCCAGGGAACATCATCAGCTGTCGGTCATGCCAGAACGTGATGATGGCGGCTTTTCCCTCCACATCTTTGTAAGTCGGCTCACTTAACTCAGCCTGCTCCCAGCGCACAGTCGCCGAAATCCCCTTAAGAAGGGCAGCGCCAAGGGCGGCAAAAACCTGCACCCGCATTTGAGCGAAGAAGCTAAGTGATGAGTCCTTCTGGTCCTGCATAAACGTTCAGTGAGCCCCATCCTGACCTCAAGAAATCATCCTCTTTAGAGGAGTGAATAACACCGAGCTCATCGATGGCAAATTAGGAGAGCTTGAAACCACCCTCATGAGGCCACGGATTCTAGCGTCGTTAGCCCATAAGACACCGCAACCGACCGTTATAGTTAGCGCAAAAACAACTTTATCGCTACGATGCGCCCTTATTACAAGGCGGGAAGCACTCAGGCGCAGCTATACGCTTCTCTAGGAGCAGACAGCTATTGCGCCAACCGCTGTGAGGATTGTTGCATTCCCCGCTGTTAATAGGCTTAGGCAGAAGGACCTACGGTTTAGAACCGCACCGTTAGACCAGCCATAAAGGTCTGGGGACGACCGGGCCTAGCACCGGCAGGACGCAGCGCGACTGCATATTCTCGGTCAAAGATATTCTCAACGACCGCAAAGATCTTGGCTTGTTCAGTAAGTCGGTACTCGCTCCTCAAGTCAAAGACCGCATAGCTATCAGTACGCGGTCCACCGCGGCGCCCCTCTGCCGCAGCAGCGGTCGGCATTGAATCCACGGCATGCATTCCAAGATTAACGCTCAGGTCCTGATACCCCACACCTACCCCTAGTGCACCCTGATGCTCAGCTATGTAAGGGATAGGATCGCCCGAGATAACTTCACCAAATAGGGTACTATCGAAGGTGTCATCAAACTCAGCCTGGGTGAAGGTGTAGTTTGCAAAGACAGGAATCGACACCGGAAGGTCCCGCCCTGAAGCAAGATCGTACTCCATCATCGCCTCAAGCCCATACACAGTTGCGGCGCCGGCATTGAAGAGATCTCCACTACCCTGCCCGCCACTTGCAGCTGTATCTGCACCAAGCAAATTTGAATAATCGTTATAGAAGAAGGTCAACTCTGAGCTTATCGCATCGTTGTCATAACGGATCCCGAGCTCATAGTTGATGCTCTCTTCAGGATCTACATCATCACTCGGCGATGGACCTGGAGGCGCAAACCCTTTGTGGATCCCTGTGAACACTCCAAGCGAATCCGAAAGGGCATAGTGTGCTCCGATTCCTGGTATCCAGACATCAACCCCGGAATAGTTTCGTTTCGTCAGGGCCTCTAGGCGGTCAGGATTGGTCTTGCCGAAATCACTATACTGCAAATTCACCTTTTCGTAGCGAAGCCCTGGAGTCAGAGTCCATCGTCCAATGGAGGCGCGATCTTGCAGATAAAAGGCGATAGCATCAGCCTCGCTCTTACGATTCGCCTGAGAGCCTGGCTTACCAGGAGTCGTCAGCACAAGGGTGCCATTGTCCATCCGGTAGCGGTCCTCCTCTTGGAACCGATCCTCATAGTCGTAGTGATATCGTGCACCGAACTCGAATGAATGCTCAACATCACCCGTAGCTACGTCGTATCCGAGAGCGCTCTGAACACCACGAGCGGCGTACTTTCGGCGATTGTTCCTGAGGGCAAGTGCGTCGTTGGGGCTATTCCCATCGCCACGAATCCAGCCAAACTCATCTGAAAAATCCGATGTATCCTCAAGAATGTCTGAAATACTGGTGCCATTGACACTCTCAAGCTTGTACCAGTTTCTCTTGGTTTTATTTGTGTAAAAGATAGTCGTGATATCGAGGGATTCGCTTAACTCTCCATAGTGGCGCAGCGTTAGCTGATCATGGTCAACCTTTATGTTATCGTTCTGCGATCCCCGATACCTGCGAAATGGATCAGCACCAAAGTCCTCGGCTGAAAGCCCCAGGTATGTCTCGTTATCGTCAAGATCGTATGCGCCGAGCTTGATCTCCAACTCCTGATAGAAATCGCTCTGAGCATCTGTGTTGATTCGAAACTTACCCAGGTAATCCTGCAGATCAAACCCGGTATCGCCGCCACCATCGAGCTGCTTGAAACCATCGCTCTTTGATTGATAGGTCTCAACAAGCCACCCTAGATGCTTCTGCGCTCCGCCTGCCTTGAGATGCCCGATGAGAGTGTCATCCACACCAGCCTTACCTGAGAACTCTCCAGACAACTCTGAGGGAATTGAGCTCGAGAGCATATTGATGCTTCCTCCGGTCGTGCGTGGACCGTATTTGATCTGACTTGCCCCTTTGAGCACCTCGATTCCTTCCATTCGACCAATCGGAGGGAAGTAGTACGCTGCTGGGGCACTGTAGGGCGCCGGTGCGGATAGAACGCCATCCTCCATCAGGGTGATATTCTCGCTGCGCTCACTGGCTGCACCACGCAGCCCGATGTTTGGACGAAGTCCATAGCCGTCTTCCTCCTGGATATTAACACCAGGCACACGGCGAAGGACGCGGTTGATATCATCGAGACCTCCTTCAGCCTCGACGAGCTTCTCGCCTGCGATGACATCCGCGGCCCCCGGCACCTCCTCAACCGCAATCAACCCCCCGGTGACGGTTATGCGCGAAAGCTTCTTGGTCTCAATCGGGGCTCGTTGCGCGGGAAGTTCGTTAGTAGCCAAGGTAGGAGCTGAGGAGTTTGAAGCCGACGAGTTTAAATCCTCCTGGGGGGCTCCATAGGCGCTGGCAGAGAAGAGAGAGAAGATCGAGAAAAAAACAAATACTAAATAATACACGCTACTTACAGGGCTCCCACCGGATAGTCACAATCAATTTACATACGAACTCAAAATTGGCCTATGCAAATTGCCGCTTGGTATACCAAGCGGTTTAAGCAAAGGTCAAGAGGTTGCATGACTATCCACGAAAAAATATTGAAGCTACCGAAGCTTAAATGCTATCGGCACGACCACATCAAGAGCGGCGATCCTTCCAC
>JBILUF010000055.1:0-9568 GCA_044371155.1 Bdellovibrionota bacterium | reverse complement strand
CCTAGGGAGCACACGAAAATCCCAGGAAGTAACTGTTGGGATAAAGGTGGAGGCCTGAAATAGGCCGACTGACCTCTTGAGGTTACTTCCAACACCCAAAACCGTCAACCCAGCAATTTACACAGCCTCTGGCGCCTTAGTGGTGGAGCGCTCGGCAATGGTCCTGGCAGCCACCAAACGCAGGTATTGCGGCTCCGCCTGAGCCACGTCATCAAGGCTAAACTGCTGAATATCCTCATCTTTAACCTGAGCAAGAAGTCCCCGCCCAAGCTCACTGGGTGCGCCAAACGGCTCATGCCAGTTCAACTCGGCCTCGCAAAGCCACGTAATCGACTGGCCAGGAAAGCTGCGGGTGCAGGCTGGAACAACCTCCTGCCGCGGCAGTATCTGCGGAACCAAAATCTGCTGGAGCTCTGCTGCAGCATGACGATGAAAGGCCGCCACAAAGAGATCCCCTCGCCGCGCATCGAGCAGCACCACTACGGGGCCATCGGGGCAGTGGCTACCAAGCGCAGCCGCTTGCATCGAACAGCGCTGCAAAATCGGGATACGCCGCGCCAGGGCGAGCCCCTTTCCAAAGCTGTACCCAATCCGAAGCCCGGTGAACGAGCCTGGACCGCTACCGAGGATAACTGCTGAGAGATCCGCTACCGACACCCCGGCTGCAGCAAGTGCCTCCGAGGCAATCGATGCAAGCTCTTCATTGTGACTCACCGTTCCAACAGAGCGCCGCTCTACAACCGTACGGCCGTGGGTGCGAACGGCGCAGTAGGCATAGCCGCCACTGGTATCGATAGCGAGCTGGCAAGAGGCGCGGCTATCAGCCCCCATTGAAAAGCCTTAGGACATCGTTGCCTACTGCTAGCACCGTTAGAGCCAGGATCAGCGCCATCCCCACCTGGGTAGCCACCTCCATAACTCGCAAGCTCACGGGCTTCCCCTTTACCGCCTCTGCAAGGAAGAACATCAGATGGCCGCCGTCCAGCACTGGTATAGGCAAGAGATTAAACACGGCCAAGCTCACACTTAAAAAGACCATAAAATCAAGTAATGCAGCGATACCTTGGTTGGCGCTGCGCATGCTCTCGCCAAAGATAAAGATTGGACCGCCGATATTCTTTAAAGAGATAGCCCCGGTCACTAGCCCAACAATCCCTCGGATAGTCACCTTGGTGAGTTTGTAAATCTGGTATCCAGCCATCTGGGTGGCTTCAACGACCCCCACATCAACCCGCTTCGCAGCAGCACCGATCCCCACCTTGTATCCAGTTGAGGCAAAGGAGCTATCAAGAAATGCAAGCTCACTTTGCTCCTGTACCCCGGCAAACCGAAGGGTAAGAGTTGATGGCGACTCGCCTTCCGGTGCGCGCTCAACCTCGAAGGCAAGCTCTCTGCCCTCTGAGTTTCGAACCGTTGAGGAGAGCTCCTCCCACGTGTTCATCGGCTGCCCATCAACCGAGATCACCCGATCTCCCATCTTGAGGCCGGCTTTCGCTGCTGGATATCCGGGAATCACCTGACCGATCACCGGAAGATTCACCGGCACGGTAGCTCCCCACACTGCTATCGAGAGCACCCCAAGAAAAAAGGCTGAAATAAGGTTTGCAAGCGGCCCCGCCAGCACGATTGCGCTCTTGGCTCCGACCCCCTTGGTAAGAAACCACTTTGACCGGTCCGCGAGTAGCGCCTGCTCAAGAGGATCGGGGGAATTCTTGGAGTCTGGTGCAGCCCACTGCTCAGGGGTGGCAAGCGGTGGAGGATCCATCTTAGGGTCCTGATCAGGGTTTTGCATCTGGGCAACACTGTACGGATCGTCTCCGACCATCCGCACATATCCCCCCAACGGAATCAACCGAAGGGAATACCGGGTCTCACCATACCGGCGACTTATGAGAGCTTTTCCAAAACCGATGGCGTACTCGATTACCCCTACCTTGCACCACTTTGCCACCGCAAAATGCCCAGCCTCGTGAATGGCTATCACCACACCCAAGGCAACTATCGAAAGCAAAATACCCATACGAAAACTCTACTCAGCGTTTCTTAAGAAAAACTTCTAGCTAGATCCTCTGTGCCACTTCGCACCTCGACCAAAAGCTCACACAGGCCCTCTAGTGAGGTTACGGTGTTAGCTCCATATCGCGCAAGGGCATGCTCAGCATACGGAACAATCTGGGTAAACTTAATCCGGCCCTGCATAAAGAGCTCCACTGCAATCTCATTGCCCAGATTCAACACCGCCGAGGCCGCCCCACCTTGATCAAGGGCCTGTCGCGCTAAATTTACCGCTGGAAACCGAGCGGAGTCGAGCGGCATAAACTCAAGCGAGCCTACCTCCGCAAGGGATAACTGCGGCATAAGCCGCGGAAGCCGACCGTGCGGATAGGAGAATGCGTACCCAATTGCGCCTTTCATATCAGGCACCGAAAGCTGCGCTATCTCACTGCCGTCTACAAACCGTACAAGTGAGTGCACAATGCTTTGAGGGTGTACAACCACCTCAATATGTTGCTGCTGAATCCCAAAAAGCCAATGTGCTTCAATCAGCTCAAGTCCCTTGTTCATCAGCGTTGCAGAATCGATTGAGATCTTTGCACCCATGTTCCAGCGCGGATGGCGCACTGCCTGCTGTGGGGTAATCACCCCTAGCTGGTTTGGATCGGCCCGTAGGAATGGGCCCCCAGAGGCCGTGAGAATGAGAGTGTTCAAATCAGCGAGCTGCTCCCCTTGCAGGGCCTGAAAGAGCGCGGAGTGTTCGCTATCCACCGGAAGGAGCGCCCCTGCCCCTTTTCTAAGCGCATCAGCGACAAAACGACCACCAGAGACAAGGGACTCTTTGTTAGCAAGAGCCACTCGCTTTCCAGCCTCGAGCGCTGCCACCACCGGACGCAACCCAGCAACTCCAACAACAGCAGCCAAAAGAAGGTCATACCCCTCTATCCTAGCTAGTTCTCGCAGCGCTACGTCTCCCGCATGTACCTCAATAGAGGCCGGTAGAGCCTTGCGGAGATGTGTTTGTCCTGCCTCATCCCGACAACAAACAACGGAGGGTCGAAATTCAAGCGCTTGCTCAGCCAAGAGCTCAACATTTCCACCGCCGCAGAGCCCCACAACAGAGAACCGCTCGGGGTGCGCTCGCACGATCTCTAGCGCTGAACGTCCGATCGAACCGGTGCTACCTTGGATAAGAAGCCTTGTGGGCTCAAAAGCTCCAGGGGGATTAGACCTAAGACCACTGGTGGGTATAAGCGGGGAATGAGTGAACTGCCGGGAGGTCATATCACCCCAGCACTAACTAAGGCCCAGAGCAAAAGGGCACCTCCGAGCATTCCATCAACTCTATCAAGGACCCCTCCATGGCCGGGCAACAGAGAGCCGCTATCCTTCACCCCCCAAAACCGCTTAATAACTGACTTGGTGAGATCCCCCACCTGTGATGCACAGGATACCGCAATCGCAAGAAGCAAAGCGAATCCAGCGCTCACCGCGCTGGGCAAAAGAGCATTCAGAAGTCCGCCAACAACGGCAGAGGCAACAAGCGCGCCGAGCGCACCCGATACCGTTTTGCCCGGCGATATCGCAGGAGCAAGCCGGGGCCCACCCAAAGACCTCCCGGTAAAATACGCGGCGATATCGCTTGAGCATACCACCGCTACCAACCATCCCACCGCTGCACCACCTTGGCTTTGCAGTGTAATGGCAACGAACGCACCGCCGCCTAGTCCGATCAGTATAAATCCAAGCAGCAGAGATACCGCGCGCTCAGCCCCAGCGCGGAGATCGACACGCATATCAAACATAAGCAGCGCGCATGTAAGAAGTGCCGCTACTACTCCACCCGAGATATAGCCGCGTTGAAGTTGCTCCTCTGCTGACGCTAACCCCGACTGCGCAAGAAAATTTAGCAACACGACCAGGGCCGGAGTGGTAAACGCGAGCGCTATCACCGCTCGATACAAAGCTCCACATCCCTCAACAATCCTGCCAACCTCCAGGGAGCACACCAGGGCAAACACCACAGCTAAAACCGCTAGCAGCACTCGCACCGTCTCAAACTGGCTCGCAAGAAAGTCGATAACAATAAAGGACACCGCCAGCGCAGCTCCGGTGATGATGCGTTTCCTAAGCTCCTCTGGAATCATGCAGCGCTTCCTCTAGTCACTCTATCCTCCTAAAGCTGGCCGCGTGTGGTTGCGCCTCCAGCGAATGGACATCTCTTTGTTACGGCCGCCTAGAACTCCAGCTCGCTAAAGACCGTATCCACGGCGCAGGCCGCCACCTATAGCCGCAGTAGTACTGTATCATCCGTTAACGAACTGCCTGTATCTGCTCCTGGGTAAGGCCGAATCGTCGCTCTCGGGCCCGAAAATCGGCAAGGCAGCGATGAAACTCTTCCACTCCGAAATCAGGCCATAGCACCGGCGAGACAACAATTTCGGTGTAGGCAAGTTGCCATAGCATAAAGTTTGAGATTCGGTGCTCATCGCTGGTGCGAATAAGAAGCTCCGGTGAAGGCACATCGGGCAGATAGAGATAGTCGCCAAACCTCTGTTCAGTAATCGCCTCGGGCGAGAGCTTTCCAGCAGCCATGTCTTGCATCATGCGGCGAGCCGCATCAACGATCTCTTGGCGGCCGCCGTACGAAATAGCAAGTACGAGATCCATCTCCGAATGAGAGGCAGTTGATTCCATCGCCTGCTCTAGGGTTTGTCTCACTACAGGGGAGAGCCGTGAGAGGTCCCCCATCGCGCGCAACCTAATGCCGTTTTCAAGCAACAGCGCTAGCTCACTTTCGAGATAGCGCTGCAACAGCTTCATAAGACCGGAGACCTCATCGGCTGGACGCTGCCAGTTCTCGGTAGAAAATGTGAATAGGGTTAGGTGGCGCACCCCCAGACGTCGACACTCCTCAACCACTGCACGCACGGACTTGGCACCGGCACGGTGCCCTTCTAATCTAGGCATACGGCGGGAACGGGCCCACCGTCCGTTGCCGTCCATGATAATCGCAACATGCCTGGGCAGCCATGCCGCTGGAGCTGATTGTGTATGCCCTGATTGTGTGTGACTGTCATCCGACATCTAATGGAGGCTCAAAACAGCTAGACTTCCATGATCTCTTTTTCTTTGGCCTGGGCGAGCAGGTCGAGGTCAGCGATAAATTTATCGGTAACCTTCTGAATCTCCTCCTGACCACGACGAAGGTCATCCTGTGAGATCTTCTTGTCCTTCTCCTGCTTCTTAAGCTCATCGATCGAATCGCGCCGATGATTTCGAATCACGATTCGATTCTCCTCGGAAAGCTTATTAAGCTTCTTAACAAACTCCTTGCGACGCTCCTCGTTTAGAGCTGGGATCGCTATACGCAGCAGGTTGCCCTCTCGCATCGGGTTTAACCCCAACTCAGAGGCATGGATCGCCTTCTCTACCGACTCTACCGCGCTTCCATCATACACCTGAATGGTAAGCAGACGCGGCTCGGGTGCGCCGATCATTCCCATCTGAATGAGCGGCACCTGACTGCCGTAATAGTCGACATGAATCCCCTCGAGCAGCGATGTATGTGCCCGTCCCGTGCGTAGTCGGCCGATCTCGGTCTTGAAATGCTCGATGGTTTTCTTGCACTTAGTATCAAGGTCTCCGTATTTACCCGTCATGTGACTCTCCTTCTTGGTACACGTAGGTTCCCACAGACTCTCCAGTAACAATCCGCTTCAGATTGCCAAGCTCATTTATATTAAACACCACTAATGGCATCCGGTTCTCCATGCAAAGAGATATAGCGGCGGCATCCATGACCCCCAGACCTCTTTGGAGTACCTCCATAAAGCTCACTCGCTCAAACCGCTTCGCATCCGCGTGCTTCACGGGATCCTTATCGTATATAGCATCAACCTTGGTACCTTTGAGCAGAATATCAGCGCCGATCTCCATCGCTCGTAGGCTTGCGGCGGTATCTGTTGTGAAATATGGGTTGCCGGTACCACAGGCAAAGATCACGACACGGTGTTTCTCAAGATGTCGCACTGCACGGCGGCGGATGTACGGCTCACAGATCTGCCGCATCTCGATTGCACTTTGCACCCGGGTATCGATCCCGTGTTTCTCAAGGAACGACTGCAGCGCTAGGGCATTGATGGTAGTTCCGAGCATCCCCATATAATCGGCCGAGGCGCGCTCGAACCCATTATCTTTCACATCACGCCAGCGCAGGATGTTCCCTCCGCCGATCACAATCCCGAGCTCGACTCCTAGCTCGCATATCTCAAACACCTGCTGGACGATCGGCTCAATTGCTGTTGGAGAGACTCCAAAATCACCCTTGCCTGCCAGGATCTCACCACTAAGCTTTAAGAGCACTCGCCGGTATTTAAGTGTATTGCCCATAACTCTTGAGTAACGCAGCCCAATATCTCTAAAACCCCAGACTCCCACAGCCTGGCTCAGCGCACCAGCTGTTATAGCCACCCTGCCGCGCCACCGAAAGGTCCGCGCGGCGGGGTGCGGCAGGAATAGCCCGTATTAGACTCCGGCCATCTGCGCTACTTCAGCGGCGAAGTCAGTCTCAGCCTTCTCAATGCCCTCGCCTACCTCAAACCGCACAAACCGGCGTACGACGATCTTCTCGCCTACTTTCATACTAAGCGCTTCGATCAGATCCTTAACGGTCTTAGTTCCGGCCTCATCACGAACGAAAAGCTGCTTTAAGAGGACGGTGTCCTCATAGAACTTCTCAATCTTGCCTGGCAGAATCTTATCGGCGTTCTTGCGCTGATTCTCATTGAGCTGAGCCAGGAAGATCTCCTTCTCTTTCTCGATGACGGCAGCTGGCACATCCTCAACATTAGCGTAGGTAGGCTTCATCGCGGCGATATGCAGCGCGATGTCCTTAGCGAGCTGCTTGAAATCGTCGCTGCGAGCGACGAAGTCGGTTTCACTGTTAAGCTCCACAACTACGGCTACCTGATCACCAGCATGGACGTAAGTGCCAATAGTTCCCTCCGATGCTACCTTTCCAGCACGCTTGCCGATGTTCTTAAGGCCTTTCTTTCGAAGCACCTCAATTGCGGCATCCATCGAGCCGTTAGCCTCCTTTAGCGCCGCCTTGCAATCCATCATGCCTGCGCCGGTGCGATTGCGAAGCTCCTTTACCAATTCAGATGAAATATCACTCATTGCCTGCTCCTATTTTTTTCTATTCTTCTATTCGGTCGAACATCGCCGAAGCGATCTGGTTCTGTCAGTCCATGTATCGGCATCACCAATACATGGACTTGGGAGAGTGGCGGCTATGCAAAGCTTTGAAGGCAAAGAATCGAAGCCGCCATCACCTTTCGTCTTATTAGCGGATGAACTCCATGCGGCTTAATCCGCTCACACTGAAGTATCCGCTCTTACCCAGGGGAAGCCTCAGAAGGCTGCGCAACCTCGGCCCCAGGGGTTCTGGTCTGACGACGCCTTCCACCCTCGGACTCTTGCGGATTGGATGCCTCGAAGATCCTTCGTCCCTCGATGATAGCCTCGGCGGCTGATGCCAACAGAAGCTTCGTAACACGCGGAGCATCATCGTTTGAAGGAATCGGGAACTCCACCTGATCTGGATCGGCGTTGGTGTCGACAATTCCGACAACTGGAATGTGGAGCTTCTGGCACTCCGCTACAGCGATAGACTCCTTAACAATGTCGGTGATGAACACAACATCCGGCACCTTACGCATATCGCGAATACCGCCCAAGCTGGCTTGAAGCTTGTCGAGCTCCTTACGGATTCGGACACGCTCTTTCTTCACCAACTTGACCTTAGTGTTCTCCTGCTCAGCTTGCTGCAACAGGTCCTCAAGCTTCTTCATCCGCTCGATTGCAGTACGGATAGTCTGGAAGTTACTGAGGGTGCCACCCAACCAACGATCGGTTACGAAAAACGATTTAGACCGAGCAGCCTCAGAGTGCACAGACTCCTTGGACTGATGCTTGGTGCCGACGAAAAGGATGTTTCCACCGCGCGAAGCAACATCGAAAAGGAACTTGCGAGCCTTATGCCAATGCTTCAGGGTGAGGTCGAGATTGAGGATATGAATTCCATTTCGCTCACCATAGATGTACGGGAGCATCTTTGGATTCCAGCGATGGGTCTGGTGGCCAAAGTGGGCCCCAGCATCAAGCAACGATTTAACAGATACCGGCACAACGGCCGCTGTGGTGGTCTCAGAGTTAGTCATTTTTTCCTTATGTCTTAGTTAGCCTCCCCAGGACAGCGAGACGACCAAGACCCTATCCGAGCACCGACTAAGAAAGCATCGCGCACGAATTAGAGCCCAAGGCGCCCACTAAGACTGAGCCTGGGTGTGTCATTAACTGCGGCCAGGTTTGTAGCACGACCGGTTTATCTTATCAAATAAAGGGGATATCCCTCTTTGGCTGCGACAAGCGCCCAGCGGGGCGAGGCCAACCCGCAACAAACAAAATTGCCCACCCCTTACGACACGAAAAGAGAGTAAATGAAGGCTATCTAGCTTGGATATCCGTGCGGACAGGCAGCGCAACGGCTTGTAAGTGCATGGAAGGACTCGAAAATTTCAAAACGCACCGAAGGACTCTGGTGTCAGTACCGGGCGGTTCAGCCCCTAGCCCCCAAAAACAGCAAGGCCAGTATTGCCGCCAAATGCCCCTACGAGCAGCTCCGCTGCCCGCTCAGGATGTGGCATAAGCCCCACAACGTTTCGCTGCTGGTTACAGATTCCAGCAATCGAATGCAGAGACCCATTGGGATTGAAAACTCGATCTGCCTCATTGACGGTTCCGCTCTCGTTGCAATACCGAAACACCACCTGCCCCTCACCCTCGATCGCCTCAAGAGTCTCTGGCGAGCAGAAATAATTCCCCTCACCGTGCGCAATTGGACAGGTAATCACAGCACCATTCGTGAGCCTTCGAGTGAACGGTGTGTTAGTAGTCTCGACCCGCAGATGTACAAACTGCGAAAGAAATTTCCGTCCAGCGTTAGCCAACAAAACGCCAGGCAACAACCCAGCTTCGCAAAGGATCTGGAAGCCATTGCATACACCGATAACGGGGCCCCCCGCCGCCGCGAATTTCCTAACCTCAGCCATCACCGGTGAGAGCTTTGCCAGGGCGCCAGTGCGAAGGTAATCACCGTGGGCGAAGCCCCCCGGAAGCACCACCACATCGGGAGATTTCAGATCGGAATCGCGATGCCAGATTAAAGAGGTCTTAGCCCCCAGCAATTTGCCGTACAGATGCTCGATATCGTGGTCGCAGTTGGAACCGGGAAAAACAACAATCGAAACTTTCATGGTTGCGCCCTATCGTGCCGTTTAAGAGAGCTGAATCTCGTAGTTCTCAATGATCGTGTTTGCAAGCAGATCTTTGCATAACGCCTCGATCTCGGAGCGCGCAGCGTTGGCATCAGTGCCGCTGTACTCAAATTCAATTAACTTGCCGATACGAACATTCTGTATCGCTGCGTGCCCATGTTCCTGCACGCCACGCTCCACTGCCTTACCCTGCACATCCAATACCCCAGGCTTTAGCCGCACAAATACCTTCG
>JBILUF010000383.1:0-2751 GCA_044371155.1 Bdellovibrionota bacterium | reverse complement strand
CGCGGGGGAATTAGGATCCCGTTGGAGCTGTCCACCACGGTATCGCGGCAGCCGGGTGAGTTAGTGGTGATAACCGGGACACCACTGGCGAGAGCCTCGAGTAAAAATAGCGGCACTCCCTCACCGTAGTAAGATGGCAACACCGCAATTGACGCCGCGCGCAAGAGCTCTGGAATCTCAGCGACAAATCCAGGCAGCTCCACTACCCCTTCAGCTCGCCACGCGTTGAGTTCAGTCTCTGAGATAGCGTGCGGGTGGCTCCTATCTGGAGCCCCAGCCACCACTGCGCGCAGCGCCACACCGCGCCGACGCACTAGGCGCACCGCTTCTACAAACTCTCGCACCCCTTTGTCCTGTAAAAGTCGGGCACACATCAGCAATGTTACTGGCTGCATTGGTTGCGTGGCGGGATAAAACCGGTTGGTGTCGACCCCTGAGCCGGGGATAACGATGCTTCGAGTAGGATGAGCGTATCCAAGGCCGATAAAACGCTGCTCGTCGTCATGGTTAAAAAAGATATAGTGCAGCCGCCTTGCCTGCCCCAGCAAAGTATAGACCGGCCCGAGTGCAAGGCGGAGTAACTTAGCAAGCGGACTAGCCGAGGTGAAAAGATACCCTAGTCCAGTAAGGGAGTTTACGATATGTGAGGTGCCGGCACAGAGCGCAGCGATGCTGCCATAGAGCGCAGCTTTAACCGCGATGTTGTGCACCACATCGGGCCGATGGGTGCGGATTGCCTGATAGATAGCATACAAAGTGCGTAGCTCGGTTAGGGGGTTAACACTACCCCGATCAAACGGCACCGGATGGAAGGTGAGCCCCAGTGCACGAATCTCATCCTCGCGTCCCGTGGCGCCACCAACCACTATCACCGTGGCGCCTGCATTTTGTAGGGTGCGGGCCAGTGGGGCGCGATAGGTCAAAAATCCCCAGTCTTTATTCACGACAAGCAGCACCCGCAGCCCTGATAACGGGCCTTTTAAACTGCGCTCTGTTGCGGTGGAAGACGACATTGTCCCTGAAGAGTAGCGCATTGCGGCTTTTCGGCAAATGCACCTCAACGCAGCCAGGCAATTTAGCGTTGGTTGCTAGTTGGCGCGCTGCGCCACTGCAATATACGAACCGCCATATACAGCGTTGTAGCGCAGTACATTCCGGTGGTGCTAAGAGCTATCCCATGAATACCAAGTGAGTCACCAAGGGCGGTAATCAGCGCCACTTTTACCAGGATAGCGATAACACTTGTGGCGAAGAGATCGCGATACTGTCCTTTGCTGGCAAGGGCTGAGGAGTACAAAAGACCCACAGTATAAAAGGGGAGCTGTAACAGTAAAAAGCGCAGCAAAGAGCTCACCGCGATCGAGTTCTCAGCAGTAAAACGCCCTCTTTGAAACAGCAGATTTACGATCTCTGGGGCGGCTATCCAGAACGCTGACCCCACCACCAACGCCACTAGGGATAAGAGCAGTGACCATCTCACCACTATCGATCGAATCGCAGCTGTTTGGCCCGCTGCAGCAAACTCGGAAAATATCGGCATGGTTGCCCGACTGATCGCCAAAGCACCCATACTAGTAAGAAGGCTCATCACCCGTGTGGCATAGCCAAAGGTCGACACCGCACCTGGCCCCTGATGCGCAGCGAAGGATTGGTCGATGATTGCAGTAAAGCTCATGACAAGCTGACTACCCAGGATGATTCCAATCCCAGCTCTAAACTCTCGCCACAGTGGCGAACGCAGCCCAATGCGCGGCGCGCTAAACTGGCCAAGTTGATGCAGTGGCCAGAGAAGCAGTGCAAGCTGCGCTGTTACCCCAGCCAATGTGCCCCAGATCAGAGGATCAGGAATGCTGCCCGCAGGTGCAAGTACTGCAGCTATCAGAATCAACGAAGGCACCCCTTCAAGCAGGGTGTTACGATGACGACCCAGAGCGATGAGCCAGGCTGATGCTAGGCTGCAGGCAAGACCCAGCGGCAAGACAAAAAGGAGCGGTTTTCCGATGTAGAGAGCCTCTCGTTGGGTCTCTTCGGCGATACCTGAGAACACGGAGGGGACAATAGAGGGCAGCGCCCCAAAAACAGCCACAGCCAGCACCACCCCTATCGCCAGCGTAAGTCCAAAGAGCTCCTCTTGAAACTGCCGTAACACCTCAGGGCTTGAGCCCCGCATCCGTGCCACCAGTGGGATAAGTACCGTGGTGAGCACACTGAGCCACACCGTCATCGGCCAATAGAGGTAGGTGGTGAGCAGCAGATACGCATCGACAGTGGTTGCTGTCCCGTAGCGCCACGCCACCGCCATATTCATCCCCGCGCCAGCTAGCTTGGCGAGAAGCACAAAGGCACTCACCCACAAAACCCCTTTGATCACTCGAAGATGCGGCGAGGGTGGAGGAGAGATATTCACGAATGAGCTCGCAACAAGAGGACCCTTTGTGGATGGTAACTTCTCAAAAGTATCCGCTAATCCCCCCAACTGCAACCAGCAGTGTTGATGGGGGCCATATCGTAAAAGATGACCCGAAAAATGAGAGGGCGAGCGCCGCGGAGCGCGACCGTCCCGCCCGCAATTGCCAGCAGGTGAAACATGCAGCTTAAAATACGGTGATGGGCGAGCGCCGCGGAGCGCGAGCGTCCCGCTCGCAATTGCTCGCAGGTGAAACATGCAGCTTAAAATACGGTGATGGGCGAGCACCGCGGAGCGCGAGCGTCCCGCCCGCAATTGCCTGCAGGTGAAACATGCAGCTTAAA
>JBILUF010000382.1:0-2756 GCA_044371155.1 Bdellovibrionota bacterium | reverse complement strand
CGGGCATGGAAAAGAGCTCCCACCGCTGACACGCCGCTTGAGAGCAGGAGCATCACCATGATAAATAGCAGGAATAGACCAAGTGGCACTGATGCCGGAATAAACGCCACATCGAGGTGAGCGTGGAGCTGTTCAATCAGGGTCTTGGCTCCCCAAAAGATCGCCCCCGCAAACATCATGGCAAACGAGGCCAAGACCCCCCAGCGTACCACCTGCTGATAGGAGCTAAACGCTGCCCGAATACTGCGTCGAGCTGCGATCGCCTTGGGGCGTAAAAGAATTGGGAGGGTCGGAATAAAGTAGCTCATAACTTGTGGTGTCCGCAGCCGCTGCCCTAATTAAGCGGGGTCGTTGTTAACTCCAAAAAGAGCTGCTCTAGCCCTAGCTCCTTTCCGCCCACGAGAGAGCGGATCTCAGCGAGGGTACCAAGAGCGATAATGGTTCCCTTGCTTATAATCGCCATCCGATCAGAGAGTTCCTCTGCAACATTGAGTGAATGGGTCGACAGGAGCACGGTGGTGCCTTCGCGCGCATAGTTCTTAAGAGAGTCCTTGAGTAGCTTTGCCCCATGTGGATCAAGACCCACCATAGGCTCATCAACGATGAGGAGTTTGGGCCGGTGTACCAGAGCAGCGCAGGTGGCCACTCGCTGCTTCATGCCGTGCGAGAAGCTTTCGATGAGCTCGTGAGTCCACTCCTGTAATTTATACTGCTCTAACAGTTCCTCGATACGTGGGTCGATGAACTCTTCTGGCACTTGGTAGAGCTCCGCACAAAAACGCAGAAATTCATATGCAGTCAGTTTTGTATATAGGTGAGGGCGGTCAGGGATAAATCCAGTGATAGCCTTGGCCTTGTGGGGCTCAGCGCTGATATCGTACCCGCCGATGGAGATCGCTCCTCCGGTAGGCTTTAAGACCCCCGCCAGCATCCGAAGAGTTGTAGTTTTGCCTGCACCATTGACCCCGAGAAATCCGAAGATCTCACCCGCATGCACTCGCAGGGTCAGATCGTTTACGGCGCAGAACGAGCCGTATCGTTTAGTGAGGTTTCGAATCTCAATCATGGTAGCTTTCCTGAAATTGCAAGATTCATAAAAGGCTGAAAAAACGATTGCAGCTGAATCGTAACAGGCAACAGATCAAGCCGTGAGCTGGGCTGGGCATGGCAGGTAGCTGGCGCGGCGTCTGCGCCGACCACAGCAACCCGCAGCTCGTGCGAGAGCAATCCTTGTAGCGCTTTGACGGTGGGATGCTGAGCGAGTGAGGCGCCGGGATAGGTGATAGCGTACTCATTAGGGTGATTGGTGGGGATGATGCGGATGGGGCCTGGCAATGAGAGGCGCTGTGAGGTTGTTTCGCCCGCGATGGTGCGATCAATCTGAACTGCGATTGGATTGGCATTGGATAGCCCTACAGAGAAATTGACTGCATCTGAGTTAATAGCTAGCTGTGCTTTTTGCAGCTGTCCGAGCGGATTAAACTGCGCCTCGGTGGTGATTGCGAGATCCACTATGGCTCTGCCATAGGAGCTACGGAAATTCCCCGCACCACGCATCAGCCATACTGAGTCGTGTAGTAAGGTGGTTTGGAAATCGCCTGGACAGCTCTCGCCGAATAAAATCCGATAGGCATGGGTGCCGGATTTGATGGAGGAGACAAGGACTCCGGTAGGTGCTTCGCGCTGCTGGATAGTTGCATACGCCAACGCTGCCACTGCGCTGGAGGCGCAGAGCACCAAAGAGGCGATCACCATATCCAGGTCACGAAAAATTCCCCGCATAGCTACCCTATTAGATACAGCCTTTAGCCGTGGGGGAGCAGGGGAAATGAATTAAATGTTTCGGACAAATTCACGGGTGTTGAAGTGTTTGCTTCCCCACGGGGACTTGCCGTGGGGCGATCCCGACATGAGCGCGGCGACCATCACCGTCCAAGAGGCCACCGACTGAGGGATTCGGATACCAACGTTTTATTCGAGCAGGGATTCTAAATCGACAAAGGAGGTTGCCGCCTTCACTGGCGTATCCTTAGTGCGATCCGCTACGCCCGCGCGAGTTACTTGCTTTCGCGGCCCGTTTGCGACGTCGCAAAAGATCTGCCAGGGCGAGAGAGGCAAGCTCATACCCTTCACGCTCAGTATTGCCAGCTTCAATGGCGACCTGCGTTAGAGCCTCAACAAGCTCACCGAGGGTAGTTTGAATTTTCTCACCTGGACGAGCTAGGAGACGTTCTTCAATGGACTCTTCACGGGTCGACATAGTGCTTACCTTTCAAAAAACCAACCAACAACAACCGGGTCTCTAACGAGCGCTCTATCGAGTCCGCCAGTCCCGCATCTTTAATTTGGATGAGGATAGCCCTGAAAGCTCCTCGTCCCTGACCCTCATTATACGAGAGGAGAGGGCTTTTTACGATTTTTTTGCAAAGTAGAGGTAACTTTGTTGCAACGTTAATTTCGCTGCATCTCTAAGAGATGGATAGGTAACTGTTTGGACTTAAAGAGCTTCTCGAACTCGGACTCTATGTTTGATGGGTCTGGGGCGTCGCGGTGAAGATTGCGCGTGATCCGAGCCAAAGAGAAATCTTTGTTACCTTCAAAGCGCTTGACAGTCTCCTCAAAATACTGCGCGTGGTCTGTTTTGTAGTGTAGGATGCCGCCTGGTTTTAGTAGTCGACTCGCTGTGGCCAGGAAGCTTTCACTTAGAATACGGTGCTTCCTCCAGCGACGCTTCTCCCACGGATCTGGAAATAGGA
>JBILUF010000381.1:0-2765 GCA_044371155.1 Bdellovibrionota bacterium | reverse complement strand
AGAGTTTTTGGGCTGGTTAAAGGACAACCCGCCTCCGAAGGCTTCCCATGATGGCTCGCTTCAGAGCTTCGTCAGTGAGGGGCGGGCCTGGCAGAGACAGATGAGCTCCGGTCGGTGGCTCGGGGTGCATTGGCCATCTGAGTATGGCGGGCGCGGGCTCTCGCTGGTGGAAGAGGCGGTGGTGCAAGAGGAGCTTGTGCGGGTGCAGGCTCCTCAGGTGCTGGGTCTTTTTGGTATCACGATGGTTGGCCCTGTGCTGATCGAGCACGGTACACCTGAGCAAAAGAGTCGCTACCTCGCTAAGATCTTAAGTGGTGAGGAGATCTGGTGTCAGGGGTTCTCTGAGCCCGGAGCCGGTAGTGACCTTGCCGCAATCAAGACTCGCGCAGATGCGATCCCAGGGGGGTTTGCAATCACCGGACAGAAGGTCTGGACCAGTTTTGCGCATGTGGCAGACCACTGCTTTATCCTGTGCCGCACCTCGAATGAAGGGGTTAAACACAAAGGGCTCACCTATCTGTTGGTAGATATGAAGTCCCCAGGTATCACGGTTCGTCCTCTGCGTCAGATCTCAGGGGATAGTGAGTTCAATGAGGTGTTTTTTGATAAGGTTGAGGTGCCGGCCTCTGCGGTGGTTGGAAGGCCCGGCGATGGGTGGAAGATTGCTCTGTCAACCCTGATGTACGAGCGGGTCGTGCTGACTTTTTCTCGGCAGTTGCAGTCTGAGTCAGCGCTGCGACACCTTATGCAGTCTTGTGCTCCGGCTGACCGGCCGAAGGTGGCTCGGTTGGTCGCCAAGGCCTGTGCAGTGCGCTCCCTGGCCTACTCACATCTGCTGGGTTATGCATCCGGGCAGAGCCCAGGGCCTGAAGGATCGCTGGATAAGCTCTTTTGGAGCGAGTCTTTTCAAGAGATCGCCGAGGCGGCGTTGCTATCATCAGGATCGCGTGGGTTGACTGATGAGCATGAGGCAGAGATGCACCGGTATCTTTACTCCCGCGGTCGTACAATCGCAGCAGGCACCTCTGAGATTCAGCGGTCTATCATCGCGGAGCGACTGCTTGGATTGCCACGACTAAAGTTCTCGCGGTAGCGTTATCGCTAGGGGCAGCCCTTGTGGAAAAACGGAGAGCAGCCTCAATTCTTGATCAATTTGCTTTACTCGATTGTCACAGCTTTCGCCTCAGTCTAGACTCAGGCTCCTATGCGTTTTTGTGTCCTCTCAAGCGGTAGTAAAGCAAACAGCACACTAGTGGAGTGCGGAGAGACCCGTGTGCTTATCGACTGTGGCCTCTCGGCGCGCACCATGGAGCAACGGTTGAGCGCTCGCGGGATAGACCCGAGCTCGATCGAGGGGATCGTTATCACGCATGAGCATTTCGATCACATCAAGGGGGTGGAGCGTTTTAGTAAGCGACACCAGGTGCCGGTGTATACCAATGCTGCCGCTCGGAAGTTTATAAAGGGTGCGTACGCGCTCGAACGGTTTGAGACCGGGGTGCCGTTTGAGATAGGTGAGCTACAGATCTCTCCGGTAAGTATCGTGCATGATGCTGGCGACCCTGTCGGATTTGTTATCCGGGGTGCTGGTCTAAAGTTCGGGCACTTTACCGATCTCGGGAAGGTGACTCCCCTCGTAAGGGAGGCGGTAGCGGGATGCCACTCACTGGTGCTGGAATCAAACCATGACCCCGATATGTTATGGGGATGTTCCTACCCCTGGGAGTTAAAGCAGCGAATCAGCTCCTCGCATGGGCACCTCAGTAACGCTTCCGCGGGGGAGCTTTTGGCAGAGATTTGCCACAACGAGCTTCATCAGATCGTGCTTGGTCACATTAGCGAAAACAGCAATACGCCCGAGATCGCCAGGCAGACTGCGCAGCGGTTCCTGGAAGGTGCAGCGGTGAGTATCCATTGTGGCTCGGTATATGAGCCTTTGCCGCTTCTGGCCGTAGCGGCGTAAAACTCATTTCAAAATTGGGCTCCTGGCCATTTTTGAATCGCTCCAATTTTTGAATCGCTCCAAGCTCGAATGGGGCTCCGAAGTGGCCCATTGTCGCCTCGCTCCAGCGCATTGGCGCTGGAGTGACATCCTTGGCGAGCCTAGAAGCCATTTTTGAAACGGCTTCTAGACCCTGTTTTTTGGCTTCTAACAGTATGTTTGAAGTGCTCTAAGGAGCGGCTCTCCGCTAGAGTCTTTGGCTCGAATCGCCGCGGGCGCTCCGGTGAATGAGTCGGGTAGACGCATTGAATTTTTTGAGCCGGTTCGCTACTCTCCCTACCGGAGATATTCATGATTCCACGTTACACCCGCAAGGATATGGCCGCTCTCTGGAGCGACTCAGGGCGTTACCAGATTTGGCTCGAAGTCGAGCTTAAGGTCACTGAGGAGCTTGAGCGAGTCGGGATGGTCCCTGCAGGCACAGCGGAGCAGATCCGCACGACTGCCAAGATTGATCCGGAGCGGATCGCCGAGATCGAGGCTGAAACCAAGCACGATGTGATCTCGTTTGTGAGCCAGATTGTGGAGTCTTCTTGCACCGCCGCGGCCGGCTATCTGCATCGAGGAATGACCTCCAATGATCTTGTTGATACCGCTTTTGCTCTGCAGCTATCGCGCTCTGGGGCGCTGATTCTTTCTGGGATCGATACCCTTGCTGGCGAGATCAAGAGCCGTGCATTTGAGCACAAGTATACTGTGACGGTGGGGCGCACCCACGGGATACACGCTGAGCCCACCACCCTTGGGATTAAGTTTGCTAGCT
>JBILUF010000380.1:0-2772 GCA_044371155.1 Bdellovibrionota bacterium | reverse complement strand
CTGCCGGCCGCACCAACATTCCACAGCTTGCCGCGTTAGTGAAACAGTCTGATGTGCTCGTCACTGGAGATACTGGCACGATGCATGTGGCTGTGTCAGTGGGGACGCCTGTGGTGTCGATGTTCTTGGCCTCTGCCTATGGGTTTGAGACCGGCCCGTATAGCGAGGGCAACCTCGTGCTGCAACCGGTGATCGGGTGTGGCCCGTGCAACCCAAATAAACCATGCTTGGGGCTTGAGTGCCATGATCAGATTGATCCGGTCGGGGTCGCGCAATTGGCTATACATCGAGCTCGGCAAGATTTCACGACACTCCCTGTAGAGCTTGAGCAGTATTTTGATCCATCCAAGGTGATTCTCTACCGCAGCTCCTTTGATGAGCGCGGATTCTGTAAGCTCGATGCACTGAACTCGGCGCGGTTTGATTCACTCAAGCCGTATCGTGATGCATACCGACACCTATGGCTTGATGAGCTTGGTGGGTATGAGTCCTCGCTCCTGACTACTCAGCCACGGCGTTCAGCCTTAGCGATAGCTGATGAGGCGGTCAGCGGACTAGGCCGAATAATTGAGTGTGCAGAGCAGGGAGAGAGGCACATAGGTGAGCTCTTAAACCTCATTCAGGACCGCTTTGCACCTCCGAAAGCGCTGGGCGAGGTGAATGCCTACATCAACAAATTAGATCGAGAAATCGAGGAGTTGGGGTTTGATCGGCCGGCTCTGGGGCCGCTTACTAGGATGTTTATTTTTGGCAAAGAAAACCTTCTTGGAACCGACCCATATCAACTGGCATCTCAAATGGGAAGGACGTACCAGGATCTGAAGAGGCGCAGTGAGAAATTTGCAGCCCTTGTGAGCGCAGGTAGCTAACGGTTTCAACTATTGAAGGTAAGCGTATGGTTTCAGTTCGTATCAACGGTGAAGAGGCAGCTCTCCGAGCTGATGGGCTAGGATTAATGAGCGATTTAATCGAGCTCATCAAGGCTTCCATTGATCCTGAGCATATGATCACGAATATCGCCCTCAATGGCAACGATCTATCCGATGCTGACTGGACCGCGCGAACCAATCAATATGAGACTGTGGTTCTTGAGGTGGAAACGGGAACTCCCGCGGAGTTTGTCCGCACCCGACTTGGATTGGCATCGCAGATTGCAGCAACTATCCGAAACGAGTTTGGTGCTGCTCGAGCCGCTTTTCAGGCCGGTCAGATGGTGGATGGCAATCGCGCTCTTACCACTGCGGTGAAGACTGCACGTGCCTTTTTTGAGTGGTACGGCTCGATGATTGCGCTTGTGCAACCAGCCGAGAAGCCACGGTATGATATCAGCGGCCACGTTGGTGAAATCGCCGAGATCTGTAAGCGGCTCTGTCAGCAGCAGCTATATCAATCCTGGTGGGCGTTGGCTGAAACAATTTCACGCGAACTGGAGCCGAAGCTCTCGCAGCTTGAGCAATCCTGTGCTGTGTTTGCGGTTGATCCGGTAGAGCCCACAGTGTAGAGAGGGACACGCAGCCGAGAATAGGCGGGTCAACGATCAGGTGGAGAGACTGTGTGCTGCTTCTTAGAGTGCGCGCGCGGCCCGCTCGCTTCGTTCCGAAAGCTTTAGGTATAGCTGCGCCTTCTCTGGTGCGCCGCTCATGCTCCTAAGCTCATAGGCAAGAAACAATATCTGCGCTACTTTCTGCCAGGTGGCGCTGGTCTCTTGTGGTTCTACCGATAGAGTGAGCTCTCGTGCCTCGCATAACTGGCGAGGCGTGCCACCGAGCCCAACCTGGGAGAGGGCACAGCGTAGGTATGGCAAGCAGCGCGTAACTAATGTAATCCGATCTTTCGTTCGCTCTGGGGCCAGAGCTTCACACTCCTTCTTTGCCGACGCAAGGTACTGGCGTGTTGCTTGAATAAGCTGACGAGTTTCATCGCTGCTCCGACACCGGGCTGTGATTGTTTCGTCAGGTTGCTGGCGTATGCGAAATCGGCGCTTTAGAAAAGATTCATAGCCCATTCTGCATATGCGGAGCCCTTCATGAAGTGTCCGCTCCTTGGAGCTACGATTAGTGTCGCAGAGGTGCCCTAGAACTCGCAAGCTGTCGGGGGTGGGATATAGCTGCACCGCACGGCAAGCAAAGTCAAACGCGATCGCGTGTCGCTTGCTCCGTTCGAGATCGGACGCAATTAAGGTAAGCACCTTTACTACCTCCTTTAGGATGTGATCAGCGGTGAGGTTGGAGATCTGTTCAGCTTCGAATGTGCGAATGTCGCTTAGCTCCTTTATCCCGAGAATGTTCAAGAGCTTCCAGTCTTCGCGCCTGGTCAAGTCGTAGTCTTTGCGCTCCCGCGCTTCAATCGAGCGTGTGCAGATCTGTAGGATCTCTTGCTCAGGGAGATGAGCAAGAGCCATAATTGGTTGGGGTCGATGCGTCGGCCGCTGGCCATTTGGCTGGTGATGGTGCAGAGGGTCTCCGCTCATACGATAACTCCATCTGGTAACACGCGTAGGTGTGCCCCGGGTAGCTGCCGGGGCTGGATACACTAGCCAGATAGCATATTCCTGCTATCAATCTTAATAAAGCGGCCCAATTTAGGGGTGAATTAGGGGCGAAGTCCAGTGGAGTTGCAAATTATCGGAGTTGCAAATAGTCACTGTCATCCCAGGAGCGATTTCACGACCTCAAAGGCGATAAGGAAGATAATCGTTAACTCCATGATTTCCGCCCGTCGTGCGTTTACAATCTCCAGGAGGAGCTCAGAGACCTCGGAGGAGAGGCCAAG
>JBILUF010000399.1:0-2776 GCA_044371155.1 Bdellovibrionota bacterium | reverse complement strand
TGCCGTTTATGTCGATGAGATGCCGCTATCGCTGGTCATGCCTAAAAACACGAAAGAACTGGACCGTGAGTTAAATCTATTGCGCAAGGAAGTTGAGTCATTAGAGTTACAGGTCGCGAAGATAAAAGCTAAGACGCGGACCAGCACCAATGATGCGCTACTTGATTTGCTGGTTGAACGTGACACTGAACTAAAACAAAAGCGGCTCGACTTGGAAGCAATGGAACGTCAGCGTGGTTCCTCGGCAACGGTTGCTGCTAAGACCACCAAAGCCCTACTAACGGCGATCCGCACAGCAACGGACGAGCAACTATTGACCATCCGTACTAAACTGCGAAACGAGCTACGATACTGGTTGAAGAAGATTGTGGTGTTACCGATGAGGCTGGGCAACGTTCGTGCATTGATGGCGTCAGCCGAGCTAACCAATGGTGAGTGGTTAGAACTACGTGCAACGGATGCACTGATGGATTGGCCGAAGGAGCTTGACGGGCTAACCGCTAAGGACTTCAAGACATGGCCTAAAAACGTCCGCAAGACTCTATGGGATGTCGAGTCGGCTTTTGATGCTACATTGCGTCAGATGCACGGCCAGGGGGCTACGTTTGCAGATATCGCAGAGCGACTTGATTCGACTATCAGCGTCGTATCTAAGCGAGCGTTAACGCTTGGACTTCGCAAGGTATCGCAGCGGACAAAATTCACAGCAGACCGTCAGATGTTGTGGCGCTCTGGTTGCAATGGCTGGGTGCGGTCATTCAATGGTAAGCGGCACTTTATTGGGTGCCGAAAACTGAAGGAGCTTTACCCTCGACTAGTCACATCGTTAGATGAGGCGGGGACACAGAAAGCAGCAACACGCTGGTGGTGTGATAATGTAGGTTGACCGGCTTTTAAACAATCATCTTTCCTTCGCACAGGCGGCTTCAGTTTTCTACTGATGCCGTTTTTTTTGTCAATTTTGGCAACTATTTTGGTTGCCGTAAGTTCTTAATTGATAGACAGTTTCGGAGATGAGTGGACAAGTAAAGGTGGCAATTTTACTACCTTAGGAGTTCTCGCATAAAACGTTTTGTGTCATGTTGCGTTTTGTTAGAAATCGCTAGCTATCGCCTAGTTTTTAACTGAGGCTTTTTGTTTTTTTATACGTTAATCGTCGCAAATGCTTACCAATTCAAAAGTTGCGAACCTAAATAGAAAATTTGACCTAAATACCAATTTTATGCCATGATACCAAAAGTTCGTGAATGCTAGCATTCCTAATCGATTGGTGACAGACAAAGAGGGTAGGTAATGAAAAGTAAAAAGTTAATGCCGAGCGCGGACGCTGTTGAAAAAGCCACGGGTTTGCGCAAGCATCCGATCACGATCACCAGATGGTTAACTGTTGGCGTGAGTGGTGTTGTACTCAACTCGGTCCTAGTTGGTGGACGGCGCATGTCTACTTTTGCCGACGTTGATGAGTTTATCGCTGCAACCACGGCAGCGCGGAAGCAAAAGCGTTCGCAGAAATCAGACAAACTAAGAGAGGTTGTTCGATGAGCTTTTCGTCAAGGATTCTGCCTGCCAAGGAAGTAGCGAAGTTTACACGACGGATGAAATCGTTGGGCTTTGATTTGGTAGCGAGTCGCAACACGGCAGACGGGACGGTCGTTGTGACCTTTCAGTGTACCAACGCTTTTAGTCGAGTTGGATCACTCGGTCGTGAAGAAGATGATGCGGTCAGGCAGACAGCATAAACGCGAAACGCCGGTACGTCTAACTTTTCAAAAGGAGATCAAGCAAGTGAACCATTGCATATTGATTGAACATAACGAAATCGATTCATTCGACTACGACCCCATAGCTTCGCACTTCCGACGTTTCGGAATTGAGGCCAACGGATATTGGGGCAACACGTCTCGATTGTGGTGGCGAAGTAGCCTGGATGCAAAAGCTGTTGTCAGAGCGATTCAGAAATCACCATTGCTTAACGTAGCGATTCCAGAACAAAAGCCGTGGTGTGACCATGAGGCCGCCGAAAGCGTTGGCAGGCTACTGAGCGTCTAGAAAACGCAGAACGCCTAGTGGTCAGCTAGGCGTCGCAATTGTACGCCTAAGCAATTAAAAGGAGTTCAAGCAAATGGAATTTGAAGTGCATCCAGCAGCCACGTTGTTTCCACCGATGTCCGAAGCTGAGTTTGAAGGACTGAAGCAAGACATCAAAGAAAACGGCCAGCGGGAAGATATCGTGGTCTGGTGCGGCAAGTTGATCGACGGCAGGCATCGGCTGAGAGCTTGTCAAGAACTGCAACGCAATCCAAGCATAGCAGAGCTTGATGAAGAACAAGACCCTTGGAAGTACGTCATCAGCCACAACCTACATCGTCGACACCTAACTGAATCGCAACGTGGCATGGTGGCAGCGGCTCTCGCCGACATGAAGCAAGGTGCAAGAACCGACCTAGTGCCAATTGGCACGAAGTCTACATCTATCGATGAGGCTAGCGACAAATTAAAAGTCAGCTCACGTACAACCAAGCGAGCCAAGAACGTTATTAAGAATGGTTGCAAAGAGCTTCAGCAGTTGGTTCACGATGGCAAGCTGTCGGTCGGTAAGGCGGAGGAAATCGCTACCGGCGTGAAGTGTCCCAAGGAACAGGTGGCACTTGCTACAGAGTTCATTGAGACACCAAAGGTAGGCAGCAAGAAGAAAGAGTCTAAGCCTACAGACATTGGCAAGATAATGATGACAAGCCTGAGAGACGCAGAAAACGCGATTGACCTAGTTGATTCC
>JBILUF010000379.1:0-2779 GCA_044371155.1 Bdellovibrionota bacterium | reverse complement strand
CCCTGCCATAGACCCAGTAACAAGGCCCAACAACATGACAGTGTGCAAGGCAGACAGGGTTAGGCTCCATGCTTTTGGTTTTTGGTTAATCATAGGCGCACTCGGCTTTATAGTTGGACTGGTTCTGGGCCCTGGAACAAGCGACATGTCTGGATGATAGCTGAGGAGCTGCGCAGTGCACCAGAGATGATCGCGCCCGTTGCCACGGGAGGTGCTCCCGCATCGAGCGCGCGCCGTATCTGCGGATTATTAAGGTAACGGGTGCATCCCTCTACGAGGTCCTCAATAGCGCCCAGTAGCTCTACCACAGCCCCACTTTGCACTGCATCGGCCAGAAAAAGTGGCATAAGCTTGGCGCGCACCAAAATCATCCGCTCTAGCGCTCCTATTGACCCCGCGGGAAACGCTGATGGGTCGTGCGATTCTTTCGCTGCGCCCACGGCCGCCCGGCTAAGCCGCGTCTGTAGAGTAGGGAGGCTCCACCAGAGGTTGGCCCGCTCCTGATTGCGGGGGATTGCTACATCGAGATCTCCGCCAAGCGTTCCGCGCGCCAGATAGAGGCAGGTCGGAGCCAGATATCGCATGTCAGCCACAAGAGTTTGCACCGCATCAATCGTATCCGAGATGGTGGTGAGCAACTCTCGGTCAAGGCATTGTAACAGTAAGAGCTCTCCTCCTAGCTGGCTACGCACCGAGGTCAAAAATTCCTTAAAGCGTGAGCGGTCTAGGAAGTCAGGATAGAGCCACAGCACCGACGCCCCCTTCGGAAGCGCAGCCACCAAACCGCTAAGGTTTTCCCTTGATATCCCCTCTGCCGTTGTGGCCTTCAGAGTCTCCGCCACCCAGCGCTGAAGCTCTGCGGGAGCGGCGTTTGTTTCGAGGGTGCCTTGCCTTGATATCAGGGTGCTGTGTGCGCTTGTTAGCGACCAATGAGTGGCGGCCGATGCGACAACGCGTGCGTATCCAACAAGGTCGACCCCACGGTGGGGTGGCGCTACGACGATAGAACGTGGTGCCCTCGGTGCGGGTACCTCCACAACAGGGCTCCCGAGTAGCGCTTCGCTCAGAGTAAGGTTTAAAAACCCATCGACCACCTGGAATTGACCAAACGAAGAGGACTGTAGGCGCGGGAGCACGCGGGCGGCGATAGCTTCGGGAGATTCCCTTCGCACCTTTGCAATAATCTTAAGAATATCGCTCCCTAGATCGCCAAGGTTTGCATCCCGTAGCGGGCGGAACTCCACGGCATGCTCTTCGCCAGCACCTTCCTCCCGTACGCATTCCTCGATATATGAGCACAGTGCCGCAAAATCCATTAACTCCTCCGTTTACTTTGAGCTAGCTCGAGATCTATCCCACCGTGGGCCTCTGGATAGATAAGCCCTCTAATCGCTAGCTCCGTTGCCGAAAGGGATTCCGAGGGCACCTTGCTCACCCGTTCCACCTCCGTTTCAATCTCCTGTAGTCTGCGCTTCGAAAGGCCGAAGTGCTCAATAGCCACCAAGCCCCCAAGGGCGCATAGGCTCAGCAGTAAGAATCCAAATTTATCCTGATTGCTACCCCGGCTGATAACTTCCGGCGGATTGCGTAGCACAGCGCTGAGCTTTGAAGTGCCCTCCGCGGGCACTATTTTGCTTGCAGCCAGTAGCCCTAATCGCTCCGCTGCTAGGACAGCATCAGGTGCTGCATCATCTAGAAAAAGTTTCTTAATCTCTGTTGCGACCCTAAATCGAGATACTGTGTCGACTGCGCCAGCTTGCACCGCCTCGCCCAAAAGCAGCTCGGTTCCCGTCTCAAGTGATCCGCCGAGTCTGGCTAGGTAGCGACAGGCCCGAAAAAGTCTGGTGGGGTCATCGATGAAGCTGCGTGGATGAAGGATGCGGATAGTGCGGGTGCGCAGATCGTCGCACCCATTGAACAGATCCACCACCGGTACCGCGTCACGCGGGCACTCTCCCTGTACATACCGGATAAAATCCGTAAGCGTTACAGCCATAGCGTTTATAGAGAAATCTCGTCTGCGCAGATCATCCGAGAGCGAAGCAAGCGCTATAGAGGGCAGTGCGCCTGGGCTCTCATACCGTTCGGTGCGAGTTGATGCAAAGTCGAGCTCGGCAAACGCCGCGCCATCCCCTGGAGATAAGATCTTGGCGGTGAGAAAATCGGGGAATCGCTTTAGTGTGCCGCCGAGTGCTGGATGCACCTGTGAGGCAAACTCCAACGCATTGCCCTCTACCACGATATCGAGGTCAGGGTCGGTCAACGATGCGCCGCGAAGAAAGTCTCGCACCATGCCACCGACAACATACAGCGAGCGGCCTTGGGCCTTGGCCTCCTCAAGGATCCGTTGCACCATCAAAAGATGTGGGGATGAAAAGAGAGGATGGCTCATTACTTGTTTCCGCGTTGTAGATATCGCAGCACACCTGCTGCCACCCCTTCCGCCAAGGCACGGCGGTATCCTTTATCCGCAAGCGATTTGCCCTCCGTTGCATTGTCGATAAAGGCAAGCTCCACCAGCACACTTGGCATATGCGCCCCAACTAATACATAAAACGGAGCCTTTTTGACCCCTAGGTCTTTCGGGCGAGTAAAGCCGTTGTCTAATGAGGAAAGGATCGCCCCTTGAATATCTGAGGCGAGCGTTTTTGACTCCCCTAGTTTAGAGCTTTGCACCAGATCACTTAGGATAAACTGCAGGTCAGATCCCTCCCCTTCAAGCTTTACCGAGGCATTCTCACGCTCTGCCAACAATCGAGAGGCTTTGTCATCTGCGTTG
>JBILUF010000413.1:0-2786 GCA_044371155.1 Bdellovibrionota bacterium | reverse complement strand
CGTCATTACAGTTGGGGATACCATCTCCATCGGTATCAATATCCTGAACTCCACACCCGCACTGCCCACCGAGCGCTTTAAGCGCGTCGTTGGGGCAGCCGTCTTGGCAATTTGGAATTCCATCACCATCTGAGTCGGCGTCCGAAATCCCACAACCACAGCTGCCAGGAGCTATCTTGTCTTTATCCAGTGGGCATTGATCGATGCAATCAAGGCTACCGTCACCGTCTGAGTCAGAGTCAGGCATCCCGCATCCGCATACGCCGGGGCTGCTCTTGGACGGATCGGCAGGGCAGAGATCGATGCAATCGGGGCTACCATCGAGGTCCGTATCGATATCCGGCGTGCCACAGCCGCATCCTCCCGGAGCCGTCTTCTCTTGATCGGCGGGGCACTCGTCGAGGCAGTTTGGTGCGCCGTCATCATCGCTATCGAGGTCGGACTGGCCACACCCGCACGCCCCAGGGGAGATCTTGTTTGGATCTATCGGGCAACTATCGTTGCAGTTGGGGGTGGTATCGCCGTCCGTGTCGGTATCCGGGGTTCCACAGCCGCATTGTCCGGGTGCTGTCTTGTGCTGGTCGGTTGGACATTGATCAGAGCAGTTTGGAATGTCATCGCCATCAGAGTCTGTATCAGCAACTCCACACCCGCAGATTCCAGCGGAAGTCTTGGCAGGATCCTGAGGGCAGAGATCGTTGCAGTCAGCAGTGCCGTCACTATCGGTGTCCGTGTCTGGCGTCGTACAGCCACATTGTCCGGGGGTAGTCTTTGCGGCGTTTGCTGGGCATTGGTCGAGACAGTTTGGTGTACCATCACCATCTGAGTCGGTCTCTGTTACTCCGCAGCCGCAGGCGCCGGGCAGTTGCTTCTGTGGATCGGTTGGGCACTGGTCAGAGCAGTTTGGTGTTCCATCTCCATCCGAGTCGGTCTCTGGGGCGCCGCATCCACAGCTCCCAGGCGCAACTTTTGATGGATCATTTGGGCAGCCATCGATGCAGTTTGGGGCGCCGTCGAAGTCGGTATCGGTCTCGGCAACTCCGCATCCGCAGATTCCTGGGAGTGACTTAAGGGGGTCGTTAGGACATCCATCGCGGCAGTCATATGTACCATCGCCGTCTGCATCGCCCTGTGATCCTTGTGGACACTCATCAAGGCAGTCTGGAATACCATTGTTATTTGTGTCTGTTTCTGCAACGCCGCACCCGCAGGCTCCAGGTGCCGTTTTCTTTGGGTCTTGGGGGCAGGTGTCGATGCAATTTGGACTGCCATCTCCGTCCGAGTCAGTCTCTGGGTTGCCACAGCCACATCCGCCCGGGACTGTTTTTTGTGGGTCGTTTGGGCATTGGTCGATGCAGTTTGGTGCCCCATCTCCGTCTGAATCGGTTTCCGCACTGCCGCATCCGCAAATTCCAGGCAGAGTCTTGGTCGGATCTGCTGGACATTGATCTAGGCAGTTTGGTGTTCCATCATTGTCTGAATCGGTGTCAGCGGTGCTACAGCCGCATACACCCGGGGTGACTTTTGCGGGATTGTTGGGGCACTGGTCGTTGCAATTTGGGGTGCCGTCTCCGTCTGAGTCGGTATCAGGTACTCCACACCCGCAGATGCCGGGCGAGCTTTTTTGCCCGTCATTGGGGCATCCGTCGCAGCCATTAGGAACGGTATCATTGTCACTATCGACCCCATCAGGGAATCCTGCGCAGCGATCACACCCGTTTGGCACCCCATCGTTATCAATAACACCATCTGAGTCGGAATCAGGGTAGGAGAGAACGCAGGAAGGATCAAAGTTTCCACTCACCGCTGGATCATCGGTGGGGGTGCTAGAGAATCCGTTGCCTACAACTGTGCCCTGATTACATATCTGAGGCCCTGAAGAGGCACTCGGCACCTTTACGACAGTCCGAAAGGTTACAACAACGGTCGCATTTGCCGTCATTGTCGGTATGAGTACCCGTACATCTGTGTTACCAGCGGCATTCCCCCGTTGTATTGTTCCAGACGTAGTTGTTACGGAGCCAACAAGGAGTGATGTGTTCGAATTCGGAGTGTTATCGAATATGATCCCTGTAATTGTGCGGCTACTTAGGTTTCTAAGGGTAGTAGTATAGGTGATCCGATCGCCAGGATCCGCTCGGCCGTTCGAATTCGAATCAAGGGTGATGGCTGCTGTTTGTTGCGCCGAAAAACCATCTTGTATCACTATATCATCGAACGCAAAGCCGTCATCACGCACCGCGCCGTCGCTTGCGAATGCGATCCGGAGTCTCACCGAGGGTTGTCCGGTAAGCCCTGACAGGATGTTGCCTGTAGATACCCAGCCGTCGCTGCCTTTAGGGAGTGAGTCAAGGGAGCTGCCGCTCCAACCGGAGCTTTGACCGCCTGGTCCAGCAGCGATAGAGCCGTTGTTGTACCAGGTGCTTGAATCATCTACGGCGCCAACTCTCTGCCAGGTCTGCCCACCATCAACTGAGGACTGCAGTACAGATCCATCGTATCCTCCCTCAGCGTTCCACCAAGTCTTAAGGTTGATCACCGGAAAACCCAGCGCGGAGAAGTTAAAGCAGGGACTCACCACCGCGGAGTCCTCATTGTTTGGATACTGGCTTTGGTCGAGCCCACCAGTGACCCAGGATTTCGTTCCGCTACCAGCGCCGCTGATTACTGATTTGGCTGGAAGACCATAGGCCCAGCTTGAGTTAGTTCCAGTAACTGTCCATCCGTTTTTTCCTGTTTCGAAGTTCTGGGAGTAGGGAAATGTTGAGATCGTCGGGATGCTTACA
>JBILUF010000400.1:0-2811 GCA_044371155.1 Bdellovibrionota bacterium | reverse complement strand
GCAGGTCGCCATTGGCGTTGAACCCGTTCCACTTTGCGATGTATGAATCGACATCCCAGGTTATTTCGAATGGCCCAATCATCCGAGGATTGTCATCAATCGTTTCGCCATTCGGCCAAACTTTAGTCCATCCCCAAACATGACCATCATCCCAACTGAACATGCCAGGAGCAATGAAGTGCGCCCAATGTACGCCGCGCTCATTTTTCGCCATTCGCACGGCTTCATCTCGATCCCAGCAATCGCATTTGTATTTCCAACTAAAAACCTTCATGCCTCCACCCCGCACTGAGTCACGATCGCGTAGGGGCGATCCTCCCCGATCCGGAACGCTGCGATGTCGCCTCCCTTCGACTTGAGAACGCACGGATCATCGAACGGAGTCAACAGGTCGACCACGATCCGCCAATCGCGGATCCTCTCCTTGAGCGGAAGCGATCCGTGGATCGGATGATCGATCGTCTTTTCCAACCACGTCACCACGTAAGGCCCACCCTCCCGGTCGCGGATCACCGATCCGTCGTGAAATACCTTGACGCACTCCGGGTCGGCGTTCGGATAGACTATCCAGCACCAGTGAGTCCCTCGGACCTTCGCCCGTTCGATCGCGTCTTCCAAGTCGGAATACTGCATCAGCTTTCCCATCACTCCATCCCCTCGTAGTTGTAGATTACGACACCACCAGCAGGCGGGCCGCCGTAACGGTACCGATACACCTTTCCGCCGTCGCCCGTGCGGATCACCGCCGGAGGCCATCGCAACGGAGGATACTCGCGTCGCGTTCCATCGAGCGGACCGCCGACAAATTCGATCGTCACTGCGCCACCTCCCAGGCCTTCTTTGATCCGTAGCCGATCTGCCCGCCCTCGACGAGGAACAGCACCGGCGCCTGCTTGCCTTGACCTTCTTCGCCGCCTTCGTCCTCATCGTCGTCGTCGCAGCAGTCAGCGATCTCCTCGGATGATGCCAGCCCGCAGATGCGATTTTCAAACGGCCATTGCTGCTGAGTCATCAGCCGGACCTCGGCATCGCCTCCGATTGCGTCGCGATACTCTTCCAGCCGTTCGATCAGTTCTTCGATAGTCATTGCTAGGATCTCCTTCGATTGTGTTGATGATTGTCTGACTAACCTACGATCTCTTTCCTCGCGGCCACTAGCGCCGCCGCGCACTGAGCAATCGTCTGGAACTCAACCTTCCGCGTGACCACCCGCCCATGCGAATTGATCTCGATACAGTAGACGCTGCAATCGATTCCGCGTCGCTTCCAGGTGCTCGCGATCTCTGCGGCCGCTCTTGCGTTCTTCGTGCTGTACCCCTTGCCTGATTGGTTGACGTCGTACATCGCATTGACCCTTTCGATTGATGGTTGAAGGAAGGCCACCCGGCCAACGCGACCGGGTGGCGAGTTGTTCGATCCCTAGAGGGCTGCGATGAACGCCGCGCTGACTCCGCTGATGTTCTGAGTGAACACTCCGCTCTGCATCGCTGCGTATCCACCGACTCCCGATCCGTCGGTTCCCCACATGCTGCCACCGCGAGCCGTGACCATCGAAAGAAGGTCGTAGTACTCGCTATCCAGTTCGATGAACTGCTCGCGGCTCCCTGCTGCGAATCGCTTCGAAATCGACACCACACCTTCGCGAGTGCTGATCGACCAGCCGGAACTGCGAGCGGCTTCGGTGAACTTGCGGGCGGCTTCCGTCGTCTTGTTCGTCTTCATGGTCTTGTCCTCGTTCGTTCGAGTTTGTTTCGTTCGCGGCTCATTGCCGCGTCTTCAATCATTATACAGTCTATCGACTAGAAGGAAACCCGAAGACGATCATTTTTCGGAAAAATTCCGGAAAACTTTTCGACCCCGGATTCCCTGGAAATCCTGCGTTTCCCGAAGGTCTCGCGCGAGACCTTTACCCCCGCTCCATCGGCATTAGGACGTACGTGCAAGGACCAGCCTGCAGCATCAGGGCTTCCTTCGCGCTGCGGACGTAGACGCTGACCCGCTCGAAATCCACCCCCGCTAGCCACTGGATCAGATACCGGGAATCGACGGTCAGTTCCGGTCGGTCTCCTCCCTCGTAGGGAATCGACGCGCGAGCTGATCCGATGTCGGCCGCTCTTGCTGCTGCCTCAATCGATCCATCGCGGAATGTCAGGTCGATCCCTCGCGACTCCTGATCGCTACAGATCGCCGCTTGTTTGACTAGATGGAGGAATGACTCCCGGCCAACGGTCACTGGATCGCTCGCCTGCGGAACGATCGACTCCCACTTCGGGAATCGCCCTTCGATCACTGAGCACCACACTGCGAATCCATCGGCCTTCGCCCACCAGCGATTCCCATCGGTCCCCATGCAGACCGTCCCTGTCACCTTCCGCGCGAGGTTCAGCGCACGAGCCGGAACCACCACCGGAGTCCACGCCGCGATCGTTCCTCCGATCGTCGCGAATGACAAGCGGCGCCCGTCCGTTCCGATCATCCGCATGCCGTCGGTAGACTGCTCGAACATCACACCACCAAGAGCAAATCGCGAATTGTCGGTATCGATCGACCACACCGTCGCACCGATGCCACGGACGAGCGAATCGGCTTCGACTTCGACGTGCGACTCCATCCTCGCGGATTGAACGTCAGGGAACTCATCCGGGTTCCCGGTCGGCAGCGTGAACACACCAGCCCCTGCCGCGATCTGAACCTGCCGATCGTCCACCTCCAGCGTCACGGTATCGCCGGTCGCCTCTGAGATGATCGCGCCGAATCGCGTCGGCAATAGAACCTTGCACGGCCGATCGACTTCCGCTTCGATCTCCGCTA
>JBILUF010000054.1:0-9791 GCA_044371155.1 Bdellovibrionota bacterium | reverse complement strand
GGAGTGAGTACATCGCCTTGCTGATGGGAAAGTACTTCTCTTGGGAGGCTAGGATAAGGCTCTCACTTACTTCAAGCATCGCCAAGCAGAAGCACAGAATTGAGCCAGCGACTAGCTGAGGTGCGAGTAGGGGGGCGGTGATTCGTCGTATAACTACGCCGGGAGATGCCCCGAATGTTGCGGCGGCCTCCTCAAGGGATCGTTCGCATTGGGCAAAGCCGGCATCGACAGTTCGAAGCATAAAGGGGAGTCTGCGGACTGCATACCCGAGAGCCAAAAGAGGAAGAGGATTAACGCGCGGGTCAAGGATGGTGCCTGAGAACGCTCCGAGATATCCGAATGCGATGACGATTCCTGGGATCGCAAGCGGGCTCATGGCGAGAATGTCGAGGGCGCGCCGACCACGGATAGTGCCACGCGCGAGGAGCCAGGCAATAGAGATTCCAAGCAAAAGATTGAGCGCTGTGCTAGCGAGGCTTAAAAGCACGGAGTTGTAGATGCTTGACGCAGTGAGGGGGTGAGAGAGGAGCGCGGTGTAACTTGTGAGGGTTATCTGTTGTGGCAGGATCGTCATGAACCAGGCGGGCGCAACAGAGAGCAGAGCGACCCCGAGGTGTGGCAGGGTTGCGATTCCTATGAAAACAAAGACGGCTGTGGATGCAAGAAGTTTTGGAATTGGGCGTAATGGGTAGAGAGTGGCTTGCTGACTTCCTTTGGAGCCGCCCGCGATCACTGAGCTACCTTGAAGAATCTTGGAGAGGGCAAAAAGGAACGCACACAGCAAAGTGAGTGTGACAACGAGGGTGTATCCCAACGGATTGTTGCCTATGTCGTCGATCTGCTCGAAGATGCGCACCGATAATAGGGCGCGGTAGTCAAAGACTAGAGGGGTACCAAGATCGGTGAGTGACCAGGTGAAGACAAGAATACCACCTCCGGCCAGAGCGGGGGCGAGAAGTGGCAGGGTGATGCGTCGGAGCGTTGCAAGGGGATCTGCCCCGGAGATAGTGGCAGCTTCATGCAGAGAGGGATCGAGCCGGTTGATGGCGGCCGTGAGTGCAAGGTAGAGGATGGGGTAGAGATGGAGCGCTTGAAGAAGAGCGACGCCGGGAAGCCCTGTTGCTCCCAAAAAATCAATCGGGGTATCGGTGATTCCAAGCTCCATGAGCAGGAGATTGAGGGGGCCAAAGCGACTGAGGAGTTTGCGCATGCCAATGGCGCCAACGAAGGGTGGCAGTAGCATGGGAAGGAGCAGTGCTGCTTGGATTAGATTGTGTAGCGGGAGTCGGTGGCGAGAGGTGAGGAGCGCAAGGGGAAGAGCGATGATGGTACAGAGTAGCGTGCAGAGGAGGGCCAGGTTGAGGGAGTTAAGTAGACAGTCCCAGAAGCGTGGGCTGGTGAGGAGTAGTCCAAGTGCGGGCGGGTTGATACCGGCCATAAAGACCGACCCAAGGGGGAGTACTAGGCCGAGCAATAAGAACGCTAACGAGCCGAGCAAAATCGCGCGCTGCATGCCCCCCAACCTATCCCAACTGGTACAGGGTAACAACCTAACCCCTCTATTCCCGGACTGAATTCGACCCCAGAATCTAATTGGTACACGGTAACAACGGGAAGTGGTTTGAGTTTGCCGGCCCTTTAGAACGCGCCTCTCAGCGAACATTGACCCATCGCCAACCAAATGACCGCACTAACACAACCTGCGAACGGTTTTATAGCGGCCTTCGCCCTTGATGAGCCCCAAAAGTGAGGAGTTGGCCGCACGGCGGTGATGGCTCTGCTGAGAAGCTGCCCTTAAGGCGTATGCGGAGAAACCTAGCCTGCTACGTGAAGCCTAATGCTGATGCCCTAGGAGGCAGGTGTGGGATAAAGACCCCTGGAGGCCACTGCACGAGCTCTCCCAAGCGGGCCCTTTTGTAGAGCTCTTTGCATAGGGCCGATGTTCGTCGGAAGAATCCTATATAGTCGATGCGTGCTGACTTCTCTGAGGCGAGGACATAAATTCGCCGGCTCTTTTCTTTAGGGCGATGCTCAAAGGAGATAGGTTTGGAGATGAGGCGTTGCACGCCGATAACTTTTTTATTGCTCTTCGCTCTAACGGCTGTGAGTTCGCTTTGGCGCTCAGCAATTCGCCTAAGGATCTGATCGTTTATCTGTTTGATGTGAGCTTTTTCAGTGATCCCAAAGCATTTCATCCAGGCGTTTGGATGAATCGTGAGGGTATGTTTGGCCCGTGCCTGTTCCAGAAGTTTAGTGCTTAGAAAGCGGTCCTGGTTTGGGGATATCTGGAGGGAGGGTATTGCCTTAATCATGGGCTGGCGAATCCATGGGACGGCTCTGGTAGCGGCTGCGTCGGCTCCTTGCTGCATACAGCCTTGGTAGGCATCCCAGGAGGAGAGACCTGGATAATCTTTCACATCTTCGACAAGATCGGCCTCTGCGGGATTAAGGTAGTAGTATGAAATCTCATGAATCGCCTTTTCAATATCAAGCACTCTGGCGAGGGAGGGGTGTCCCTCCCATAGTGACAACTCCGGGCGACCAAGGAGCCGCTTAAAATAATCAGTAATTTTCTTCTGAAGCTCCATATAGAAATTGGTGGCCTGCTGAGGATCGTGTGCGATTAACAGCATATGGAGGTGATTTCGCATCCAGAGGTAGTGGCATACCGTGACTTTGGAGTCCCGTTGGGTGCGCGCAAGCGCTGAGTCGAGGAGTATTTTTATTATCTGGAGGTAGGCAAAGGGGAGCCCGCGCGCGGTGCGAAGGCACAGCATGTAGGGTTTTTGTGAAATTATGATTCGTCGTGTGCGTCCCACATTACTGTATCGAGGAATTCAGAAAAAAGTTGCGTTGTTCTGTGTCGTGGTGAGGAGGTGGGGCGGGCGAGCGGGGAGTAGGAGTTGGTAGGGATTTTAGAGGGGGGTTAGGGAGGAGGAGTTGAGTGCGGTTAAAGGAAAAAGGGGGGTACCCCGTACCAGTGGGGTGATACGCGAGTAGGGAGTAGGTGGTGGTGGGATACTCGAGTGGAGAATAGGAAGTGACAGGGATTTTAAGGTGTTAGGGAGGGGGAGTTTAGGGCGTTTAAAGGCAGGGGAGGGTTACCCCGTACCAGTGGGGGGACGAAGGGTGAGGAGCCCCTCTTGTCGGACCGCAAGGCCGTTGCTCATCGCGATGGTGGCGCCGGTGGGGGAGGTGAGCTGGGTGCCACGCACAAGATAGATGTCCCCTAGGAACTCACGCACAAAATCGGTGGCGGGGGCGGTGAGCAGCGCCTCTCCTGTGCCGACTTGCTCAACGCTACCGGCATTGAGCACCGCTATCTTAGTGCCGAGTGCGAGTGCTTCGCCCTGGTCGTGAGTGACGTAGATCATCGTCATCTTGGTGCGCTCATGTAGAGCGCGAAGCTCGCGGCGCATCTCAACTCGTAGTTTGGCATCCAGATTCGATAGGGGCTCATCAAGCAACAAGACTCTGGGTTTCATAACGAGTGCCCGAGCCAGGGCCACGCGCTGCTGTTGTCCGCCCGAGAGCCCATGTGGGAAGCGCTCTGCAAGCTCTGCGATATGAGTCATCTCAAGTGCTTCACGCACGCGCACCGACCGCGCATGTTCAGCTACCTTTGCCATTTCCAAACCAAATGCCACATTCTGGGCCACTGTCATGTGGGGCCAGAGAGCGTAATTTTGAAACACCATCGCAAGCCCGCGCTTATGCGCCGGGACATCACGCATCTCTTGGCCGTCGATAGTGATGCTGCCGCTGTCGGGCTCCAGCAGCCCCGCAATCAAACGTAGCAGGGTAGTTTTGCCGCATCCTGATGGGCCAAGCAGGAAGAAGAACTCGCCGTCTCGGATATGCAGCGATAGATTTTGCAGCGCGAGAGTGCTGCCTGCTGCCCCATTCTGTGCAAATGACTTCGAAAGTCCTTTTAGAATCACCTCTGCCATGCAGGGCCTATAATGCCTTCTTTGCGGTGATTCCTTCAATTGTATAGTTTGAGTGCTGTGTAAAAGCCGCCTGTCGAATCGGGCAGTCTGATAGGTCACATTGCCCACAGTGCTGCCTGCGACAAGGATCCGTATGGAAGTGAATCTCGCCGCGGTGCGAATGGGCCTCGATGAGCTTGCGCTCAAAGCGATTCACCTCATCATGTGCGGTGTGCACCTCCCAAAATTCAGGCACCACCACATGGGCATCAATAAAATGATACGATCCCGAGCGCATTGCCCGCACATGATGCACCTTAATAATCCCTGGGAGTCGTACCTTGTTGCAGGCAGAGACGAGAGCCTCCAACATCCCCTCGTCCTCTTCATCGAGGAGCGCTCCAAGGGAGCCACGCATTATTTTAAGCCCTGTCCAGGTTAAAAGCGCACCCATTCCAAGGGCGATCACTGGGTCGATGAGTGCTATCCCTGTCATATGTACGAGCCCTAGCCCAATGATGGTGGCAAGCGTTGTCCAAAAATCTGATAGCGAGTGATGAGCGCTCGCGATAAGTGCAGATGACTGAGTGCGTCGGCCGGCTCTGAGTAGGTATAGTGCGAGGCCCAGATTACACAGCGCCGCCACTGAGATAAGTACCAGGCCTGAATCGATCTTTGTAACGGTGTGCCCGGCAAGGAGCGCATGCCCTGCGCTAATGACTATGAGCACCGCAGCAAAGGAGATAAGCCCGCCCTCGAATGCCGCCGAGAAATACTCTGCTTTGCCGTGCCCGTAAGGATGATTGCGATCGGCGGGCCGATTGCTCAACATCAGCACCACAAACGCTGAGCCCGCAGCCACAATATTCACTATACCCTCAAGCGCATCAGACAGGATCGCCTGAGAGCCGGTCATCTCGTACGCAAAGAACTTAAAGGTGAGGATTATTGCGTTGATCGCAACCGAGATAAGTCCAGCCCGTGATGATGAGATGGTCAACGTTAGCCCTCTGTAAAGAGGCGCTGCCCTGGAGGATCTCTATCTACTCCAAGGCAGCGCCCTGCAACATCAATCTGCTGGTTGTGAGCTACAATCTTACTGTACTCCGAGCAGCTCAACATCGAACATGAGGTTGGCGTTTGGGGGAATTACTCCACCTGCACCGCGCGCGCCGTACCCCAAGGTGGATGGAATCATCAAGGTGCGTTTTCCGCCAACTTTCATCCCAGCAACGCCCTCATCCCAGCCTTTGATAACCATTCCGGCTCCGAGGGCAAACCGAAACGGCTGGCCACGATCTACTGAGCTATCGAACTTGTTGCCCTTCTTGTCGCCTGCCTCCAGCAGCCATCCAGTGTAGTGCACTGACACCTGCTGTCCGCTCTTGGCCTCAGCGCCGCTGCCAGTCACTGTATCCACATACCGGAGCCCCGAGGAGGTGGTCACGGTCTTTGCCTCAGCAGAGCTATCTTGGGTAGTCATAACTAGTACTCCTAAAAGCGCCACAGCAGCGCAAACTATTTTTCTCATGTATTGTATCTCCAGACTTGCTGCCTTGCTCAACGCTACTTGTGGCCAAGTAGCGCACACGGACAGCACTAAATCTTACAGACGTTTATATGCAGCCAGTCCCTCAGCCAGGCACTGCACCGCAGCAGTAATGTCCGACTCAATCAACACGTACGCAAGTCGAATCTGCTCTAATCCAAGCTGTGGGGTCATATAAAATCCGGCCCCTGGGGCCACAAAGGTTGTAGCTCCCTTGTAGCTAAACTGCTCTAGCATATAGACGGCGAATTTCTCGGCGTTCTCTACCGGCAGACCCACCATGGCATAGAACGCGCCGCTTGGTTTGTGCGCCACCACTCCTGGAATCTGCCCGAGCGCCGCCAGTAGTGCATCGCGCCGCCGCTGGTACTCCTGGGTGACGGTGGCGGTAAACCCGGAATCGATATTTTCCAGCAGATGCGCGCACGCTACCTGCTCCGGGGTGGACACCGATAGGCGCGCCATCGCTAGGCGATGGCAGGCCGCAAAAATCTCTGGGTGGGTCGATATGAGGCAACCTATGCGAGCACCGCATAGACTGAACCGCTTCGAGAGGCTATCGACTACTATGAGGTTGGGGTGATTAGGGGCTAGGTGATAGACCGACAGGAACTCCTTGCCGTCATAGGTAAACTCCCTGTAGGCCTCATCGGCGATAAGAAATATCCCCGCCTCATCGCAAATGGAGATAAGCGCTGTTAATTCCTCTCGGGTGTATACGGTGCCGGTGGGGTTATTGGGGTTACAGACCACGATGGCTTTAGTGCGCGCAGTCAGCGCACCTTTAATCTCTTGAATAGGGGGCAGTGCAAATCCGGTCTCAATCTTTGAAGCGATAGCGCGAACTGTAAGGCCAGCGGTATATGCCAGTCCGATATAGTTGGCATAGGTTGGATCAAACACCAGGATCTCATCCCCTGGATCGCAGCACGCTGCAAACGCATACAGCAGCGCCTCGCTGGCCCCAGCCGTGATCAAAAACTGACTCGGAGTGGTTGAAAGTCCCAGCGAGCGATTCATGTAGGCCGACCAGGCTTTGCACAGTCGCTCGTTGCCGATCGCAGGCTCGTATGCCACCACGGGGTCAGCAAATGCACGCAGCCCATCAAAGAAAAGCTGCGGCGACTTAATATCCGGCTGACCGATATTGAGGTGATACACCTTCGTGCCGCGAGCCTTGGCGGCATTCGCAAACGGGGCAAGCTTGCGGATGGGAGAGGGCGGTGTCTTGACGCCACGGGTTGAAACAGTCGGAGTCTTTTGCTGTGTCATGTCGGGTAGTATGCTCCTGAAAGCTGGACTGGGCCATCTCTGATTTCCACATCCGATCCAGAGAGTAAACGATTCGCCGCCGTATGTTACCGGCTTATTTTATCCCCGCCTTTTTGAAAAGATCCCCTAGGCTGGTGGTGCCACCAGCCGAGGTGGCCTCAAGCGAGGAACGCTTGCCGCAGTAGGTGCATTTTCCCTCTGCATCTACGGGCGGTGACCAGTACTGCGAGAGTTGCACAATCAGACTCTCTTGAATCGGGCCATCAAGCTCAATGTGTTCCCCGTCAAAGAATAGTACCCCCACATCATCCTCAAACTCGGCCAGTCCTTTCCCGGCTGCATGAGCAGGGATAGGCTTAAGAATATAGTTAAACTCAGTGGTGATAGAGCGCTCGATCCCATCAGAGCACCGTCCGCATGGTTGTAGGTACTTGGCACTTACCTCACCCCGCGTCTCAGCCCCATCAGGAGTGGGGGTAACTGTAATGCGCACGGCTGGTGGAGTGGTAAACCGGATATCACAATTACCCCCCTCGTTAAGCCTGTTGTTGAGGGGCTCCAGTGGGGTGGATTCCTCGATATGCAGCCCCTGTGGGGGAAGGTCACTGATGCGGACTTTCATTGTGGATACCAGGCGTATGAACTTAAAAGTGTTGTTCTTTTTGGGGTTACTCTCGATGTAGTCATTGCGGTTGCACGCCTCCTAGGGCAGGGGGGCAAAAAACCCCATGCTAGCCCCTAAGGAATTGTCGACACTGTAAGGACGGTGAGATATATCAAATAAGTACGCAAAATCCTACCGCAGCTTTCGATAAGGTAAGTGGGAGGGTCTGCGCAGGTGGGCTGCTCCGGTACAGACAGTGCCCGCATCAATGACACAAAATCGCTCATTGCTGAGCTGTATAGGTAGTTGGGTCATTGGTAGTGCTGGGTCATGTGCTTGTTTTTGGTAACGGTAAATCTTTTTAGGTGATGTATGGGTGTAAATAAGGTCATTCTTCTAGGCAACCTAGGCAAAGATCCAGAGCTTCGGTATACGCCGTCCCAGGTGCCGGTATGCAGCTTTAGTCTTGCCACCAGCGAGCGGCGCAAAGATTCCAACGGCCAGTGGTCAGACCACACCGAGTGGCACAATGTGATCTGCTTCGGCAAAACGGCAGAGAACTGTTCGAACTTTCTTAAAAAAGGCCGACAGGTTTACATCGAGGGAAAGATTCAAACCCGCAAGTGGCAAGACAAAGAGGGGAAGGATCGTTACACCACTGAGATCCTCGGCAACACGGTGCAGTTTGTCGGCACCAGAGAGGGTGGTGGTAAAGGGGCTGGTGGCCCCTCGATGGAGTCTTCGGGTAATGTGCCGATGCCATCGCTACCGACTGCTGATGCGATCGCAGCATCATCCGGTGGGGATATGCCAACCTTCGATGAGGACGATATCCCGTTTTAAGCTCTGCACTTCTGTTAGCTGCTCCTTCTGTCAGTAGTGTTCTGAGGGGTAAAGCGCGGCGCTATGTACTGCGGCGCGCTGCCCACCGGACAGTTTCCTTCCTTAAGGTGAGATCGTCGATGTTCAAGCCGTCATTTGCTCCTCGGACTATCGCTGCGGTGTGTGGTGTGGCGCTCTGCGCTGCCTCTCTTGCTGGATGCGGCGGAGGAGGAGGAGGGGATGAGGCGGGGCCTGCAAAGGTGTTGCCGGTGAATCTCTCCCTTGTTGGGCCTGCTGCTGGCTCGGATGATACTCGCACAGCGATAGAGGATGCGGTGGATAGGTGGAAGGGGATCTTTAGCCAGGCCGGTATAGCGCTTGATGTGCAGTATTACGACTTTGATGGGCCGCGCGATCTGCCCGATCCGCGTGAGGGAGATGCTCTCTACGCGCAGATTTCAGGCGCCACCAGAGCTGCAGCACTTAACATCGTAGTTGGGGTCGATCTAGACGGAGTGCAGGGGGCTTCCAATGAGAGTTTTGGGCTTGTAGGCGGAAGCCCTGGCCCAACCTCAGCAGGCGATCGCAGTGTAGCGGCGTTCGCAATCACTCGTGTCGCAGGGGAGGATGGGCAGTTTAATTTCGATGGCTCCGGGGCCACTCAACTTTGGGGGGATGAGGTCGAGGTGGCATCTGAGGTGCTGGGCGCATTGGCCGGGGAATATCTAGGGCTAAAGCCAGTAGTCACATTTGATGGCAATAAAGTAGTAGCCACTGATGGCCTTTCCGACACCGAGTCCTGTGTCACCGAGGTAGAGTGCAAAAACGAGGACTCGCCGCGAGATAACCTTATGTTCCCTCGGGTGTATAAGAAGCCTGGTGAGGGCAAGAACACCTACGGGCGCACCCGCCTCTCGCCCCAGCAAATTGAGATTCTGCGCGCCTCCCCGCTGGTGCAAGACTAGCGAATAGACTTGCTTTCTCATGCGCCAAGCTCCCCGCTGCCATCGGGCAGCCCCCCTTCCCGTATCCTAAAAGCAAAGATTTCTTGCGTTTGCGCCTCCTGGCGCTGGATTAGGAATCCTCCCTGCGCTAGCTTGCTGCTCCCTCGGGCGGTTTTGGCAAGTTCCACTATCGGAAAGTGATAGCTCTGCGATAGTGAGGGCTTTGAGATCGAAGGTTCAACAAGAAAGGAGGTTGTATGTCTGCTGAGAAGCGGGTGCTGCGTATCCTATGGCCAGTATGGGCCTTTTGCGGGGGGACTATCCTCCTCACGGCAGGTCAATACCTCTGGCCTTACTTTAGTGGTGGTGTCTTTCCACCACTTTCCGCCCTCTTCACCGTCGCATTTTTTGTGGCGGTTCTGGGAGGGTGCGCGTTCGCCATCAGCCATGGGCCATTTCGCGCAATGGTTCTCGATGAGCGACGCACCAGCGGGGATTGTTTGCATTGTGGCTACCCCCTAAAGGGCAATAGCTGCATTCAAAACTGCTGCCCCGAATGCGGAAAGGAAGCGGTGCAGGAAGAAGAAGAGAAGTAGCGCACCTAACTTCCGGACGTTGAGGTTTTTCATGCAAGGATTTTTTCTCTTGCCCTCACGTCTTTTCTCTGGACA
>JBILUF010000107.1:0-7563 GCA_044371155.1 Bdellovibrionota bacterium | reverse complement strand
TGGAACGGTGATCTTGCCGTTACGTTTGACGGCGATTCCATCGGCTATTGTGCCAGAGAACTGGGTCGAGAGGTGACCGGACTTAGTGGCCCGCGCGCGCATGGCCCATTCAGAGCGCACCCCGATTATCTTCACATTAGGACGGATATCCTTCATCGCCAGGGCGATACCTGAGATCAACCCTCCGCCGCCTATCGGCACCACTACTGCATCAACATCCGGGAGCTGCTCTAGGATCTCTAACCCCGCCGTGCCTTGTCCCTCGATGATGCGCGGATGATCAAAGGCAGGGACGTATATTTTTTTGGTCCGCTTAGCTAGTGCTTCAGCGTAGGTGTAGGCCTCATCGAAGTTGCTACCGTGGCGAATCACCTCAGCGCCCCAGCGTTGTGAGGTTTGGACCTTCACTAACGGGGCGAAGACGGGCATCACTAAGGTGCATGGAATGCGTAGCTGACGGGAGTAGTAGCTAAGAGCTAGAGCATGGTTGCCAGCGCTGGCAGCGCATACACCGCGTTTGCGCTCCTCGGCAGAGAGCTGCGAGAGAAAATTAATTGCACCCCGTTCCTTGAAGGAGCCGGTGCGAAGTTTATTATCCCACTTTAAGAATACATCGACCCCGGCCTCTTCACTAATGGTGGGGGCCAGTGTGAGGGGCGTGGCCCCAAAAAAACGACGCACGCGGCCCAGGGCCGAATCAAAATCAAAGGAGGGGAGGGATGCCCGCGCGGGCTTACGCTGTTTCGCCATGATCGCCTAAGTATAGACAACCTCATAGGATCGAGAAACCACCCTTTCACTCAGCGAGGGACGCAGCGTACAATGCCCCTATGAGCTTTCCAGAAAAGGTATATCTGCGTGAACTTGGTCCGCGTGAGGGGTTTCAGACGCTACCGCAGGTGATCCCAACTGCTGCCAAGCTGGAGTTGATTCGGCTGCTGGGGTTATCGGGAGTGCCTGAAATTGAGATCGCCTCCTTTGTGCGTCCCGACAAGGTGCCGCAGATGGCTGATGCAGAAACTATAGTGAAGGATTTCGTCGCTCAGCCGGGCGTGAAATACACGGCACTATATCTTAACGCTCACGGGTTTGAACGAGCTGAGGGCGCGGGCAGGCTCAGTAACGACGGGTGGCTTTATGTAGCAGCGAGTGACACCTTCTTGAAGCGCAACAACAACAGCACTGTTGCCGAGATGGTTGCAAAGATCCCAGAGTGGCTCGACTTATTTAAAAGGTTCGGCAAGGCCCTGCACGGAGTGATGATCTCGACAGCGTTTGGATGCAACTACGAAGGGGTGATCTCACAGACTCGGGTGCTGGATATTCTGGGAATGGTACAGGCGCAGCTGCAGGCCCATGGCTGCTCGCCAGCCGAGATTAGCCTTGCTGATACGATGGGGTGGGGTACTCCGCCCAAGGTCAAGACACTTGTCTCCGCAGTGCGCGAGCGTTTCCCTGCCAGCGAGGTGTCGCTGCACCTTCATGATACCCGAGGCACTGGTATGGCGAATGTGTATGCCGGTTTGGAGGCTGGGGTGCGAATTATCGACTGCTCGGTGGGTGGTATGGGTGGGTGTCCGTTTGCCAAAGGCGCGGCCGGGAATGTGCCGACGGAGGATGTGGCGTTTATGTGTCAAGAGCTTGGGATTCAAACCGGAGTCTCTTTACAAAAGCTGTGTGCTGCAGCCCGCTATGCTGAGTCGGTTGTGGGCGCGCCCCTGCCAGGCAAGTTATATAAGACCATCGATCGCGTGCCATGAAAGCTAGCAACCTATTAAATGGTATCAGCATTTATAGGCCGGCGTCTGCTAAAGTAGTCGGCCTCCAGTAGCAAGCATACTAGTTACCGTAAGCCCTTATTCCCTCTTGAAACAAAGGGCAGGGGTGATTAAAGATCAGGCATGGCTATATTCTACGTTCCATTTGCAGGAGACCGGCCGGCGAGCCTTGATATCAACGGGCATCGGCTGGTCATTATGTCGCGGTCGGCGAAGCCTCTGAAGGATGGTTTGCCATTGGTGGGCGCTGAGCGGATCGAAAAGGTCAAGATCCCTCGCTCTCAGCCTGAAGAGATGGAAGCGCTGACCCAGATTGGTCGCTCTGCAAATAGCGGTGTGGTGATTGCTCCGCCGGATGTAGCGATGGATGACCTCATCAAAGAGCTTCAGGCTAATCTGCCCTGGTTGCATTAATGCCGGTCGATTGTCCCTCAACCAACTGAGCACCAGGGTGTCTCAATGTCTCAGAACTTCAGTGTCTTGGAGCTTCAGTGTCTTGGAGCTTCAGTGTCTTGGAGCTTCAGTGTCTTAGAACTTTAGTTCTGGGGCGATAAAGGGCGAGCAGGGACCTTACTCTGCACCATATAGGTAGTGAAGGTATTTTCGCCTTGACACTAGCTCCGTTTGCGCCGCAAGCTGAAGGAAGCCATGATCAGGTATCAAACTCACAATTCCATAGCTCCTGCGGAATGGGCCAAATTCTTTTGGCGCGCACTGGCTGCTTTGTTTCTAGGGGCTGGGCTGTTTGGGATGGTAGGCTGTGGGGACCAGATCAAACGTCGACCATATGGCTTTCTAAAGGTGGGGCCGGTGAAAGACTTTCTGCAACCTGAAACATATCGAGCGGATCTGCGGATGCTTTTTCGCCGCGATGATCGCGGGCTCTCTGTAATGAGCACTCTCTGTACCTATGATTTATCACCGCTTGCTTTGGTAAGTCGCCCCGATGGATCTGATATTTTTGTTTCGCAATACTCCGAGAGTCGCTACACCAAGACTGGCGCGGTCATTCAGGGGCCGGCTAAAGGTAACCTGCCGTTTTATAAGATGAGACTAGCGGAGGAAGTCATCGGTGGCGCTGTCGATACGCTGTATATCGAGATAGGGGCCGAAACCTCTTCGGAGTGGCGTCTGCCGATTGAGGTCAAAGCAACAGCACAGCGCTAAACTGGTTAGTCGTGCACATGTTGCGGCCAGCTACTCTCGTTGCACGCTCGGTAGGAGATCCCTCAGTATGTTTTTGAGCAGTGAGATAGATTGTGATTAGTGCCGAGCATGAGTTGCTCATGCACAAGGGCTCAAAGATCAAAAGATGAATGGATCTGTTTTGGTGTTCTGGCGATCACTCTGCGTGCGGCGCGCCTTGATTGAGCTGTGCACTTGCGCCACTTTTTACACGATGAAAAATCATTCGAGCTTCGCCTGGCTCATATCGAGGAGCGCGATCTTGTTGTTCCCATACCATAGATGCAGATCGGTAAGGGCTTGCAACTCAGCACCAGAGCGGGAAGCTGTGAACGTGAGGGTCAGGTCGAGCTCGGTGTTGTCGCGAGGTAGCGAAAGCAGAGCGCTTTCTTCGGACTGCCCTACCTGCGCTGAGTCGGGGCGTGGTGCTATCACCGCACGCTGATCGCCCGCCAACGCAAAATACAGCGGCTGAATCCCTCTAAAACGGTACTGTTCATCCGTCAGATGGAGCCGTAGCGTTACACTCGAGCCACTGATGTGAATCTCAGTAACGGTGATTGACGCTGCTGGAGGGATGGTAAGCAATCGTAGCACATTACCGGCCCATACGAGGAGGCTCACGGCGAACCAGCCAAATCCGTGGGAGGGGCGCAGCTGTCGAGCGAGCCAACTAGAGCCCTGAAATTCAAGGGTCGATAGCCTTGCGGTGCGATAGGGGTCAAGGTTTTCCTCGCGCCACACCGTGTCGTCAAGTCGAAGCAGTGCCGTAGCCAGAGCAAGGTAGGTAGCGAATACCCAAAAGACACCACTGACTGCAGCCGCGCCATAGGCCACCCAAGCCTCTCGTCCATCAGGAGAGAAACTCATAACCGCTGCCAGTGCCAATGACAGAAACCCGATCGGTGCTACCATCAGGCGAAGCGGGAGGAGGGGATCCTCAACGCTAATCTGCCGAGAGAGGGTGAGAGATTCTCGAAGAGATCCGCGGTCGAGTAGCACCGGCAGTGGATAGAAATACCAAGCAATTGTAATCCAAGCAGCGGCTCCGATGAGCATTAGTGCCAGCGTTGAGAGGAAGGGAGAGCCCGTTCGCATGAGCATTCCGGAGGGGACGCTAAACAGTAACCAAAGCCCTACACCAACCAGAAAAAATCGTCCCATAACTCGAGCTGAAATCCGCCGAGGGCCAGAACTAAAGCGGCGGATCCAACGGGTGGCAACTAGAAAGGTAAAAAGCAGCTGCATCACCCGCTCACAGAGGGCAACGGTGAAAGCGCTCACTGGTGTAATCGCGGGCAAATCAAGAGCGAGCAGGCTTGTGATGATGAGGAGTGGGTATATCGACAACACAAAACGCCAATCACCGACGATCATCGCAGCACAGGTGGGAAAGATCTGCCAGTAGGGGGCAGTTGGTTTCGCTTGTGGGGACACTGCCTCGTTCATCGGGTGCTCGTTTTCAGTGTCATAAAATCAGCGTCATAAAATCAATGTCATAAAATCAACGCAGTCCTCTATGCTGGGGTATTTAAAGCTGCCTTCACAGGAAAAGACTCGAACCCCTGCTAGTAACACCTTTTTTGATTCCACAAAACCCACTCAAATCAAGATTTTTCAATGCCTTAGCTGCTTTGCATCGATATCACCTAGGAGCCAAAACGAGTCTACGAGATTCCCCTCTTTTTTTTGCTCTAAGCTGCCGATAGACCCTAAAGCGCATTACTGCGGGAATAAAGCCAGTATGTAGCAGTTGGGGTGTCCCGGGTGGCCCCTGATCGGATATGCTTGTGAGCAGGTAGCGGAGCTGTAAGGGGGTCTTGTTTGAGCCATGTCTGTGGTGGCAGACGATCTTGGTTATAGATGCCGTGTCGCCAGGTACTGCAGTCATGGTCAACTCTAATTAAGCGATTGAATCGTTTTGGGAGTAAGTAGGGCGTGGACTCGCTTTTATTTGTTGGACAGCATGACACCAAGCTTGCGCGCCTGATGGCTCGCCTGGGATATGACGTCGTAGTTGCGGATCAATCCACGGCGCTAGCGCCACTTCTTACCGAGCGAATCTTTGATCTTATTCTCCTCGACTCGCAGCTTGATCCTTTCGCGCCGGATCTTCTTGAATATCTGCGTAGTGATGATGCTACCAAGCAGCTTCCCCTTATCATGGTGACAGCCACTTCACCTGGAGAAACGCCCCCTCTTCCTGAGGCGGCCCAGGTTGAGTTCCTTGAGGCTCCAGTCTCTCCGGGAGCTTTGGCGGGTAAGATCGCGGTGAAGCTTCGACTCCGAAAAATGGTGGGTGAGTCTTCAAATAAGGCATCTCTTCTGGAGATCAACGCTGCGCTACGTGATCACAACTCGCGGCTGCAAAAAGATCTTGAGGAGGCTCGGGTGATTCAGGAGAGCTTGCTTCCTGAGACTCTCCCGCAGCATCCAGCCGTTGACTTGGCCGTATCATACGACCCGCTGCAGGAGGTGGGCGGAGATTGGTATTTTGCTCGAACTGAGTCAGACGGTAAGATATCGCTTTTGATTGCTGATGTTACCGGGCATGGACTTGCGGCAGCCTTCATTGGCAGCATGGCAAAACTTGCACATGCTGCTGCCCATGAAACGGAGCCAGGCAAGCTCCTTACCGCGATGAATAGGCTGATGACTCCGCAGCTTCCGGCGGGCAGATTCGTCACGATGTGTAGTGTGCTGTTTGATCCTACCACCGGCGAGGCACTAATCGCTCGAGCTGGTCACCCTCCGTGCTCAATAGTCTCGGGTTCCGGAGCATCTGCGCGCAGCGTTGCTCCGGATGGATTCCCGTTGGGATTCATGGATGATGCCTCGTACGATTCACAATCGGTACAGCTAGAGGTCGGAGACTCGTTGGTACTTCTCACCGATGGCATCCTGGAGGCCCGCAATCGAGATAACCAGCTTTTTGGCAATGAGCGGATCGTAAGTGTTGCAAAGCAGCACGGACTGCTTCCGGCTCGAGAGATCGCAAAAGCCATCCTGATAGACCTCACTAACTTTTGTGATGGTCGCGCTATCACAGATGATGTCACCCTTTTGGTGCTGAAACGAAAGCAATAGGCCGCCCCTGGAGTGCCCAGGGATTTTACCCTTAGACTGTTGCAAATAAGCGGGTTTTAGAAGACCTTTAGATGGTTCCTTGCGGCGGTTTTACATCTCGCTACTCTTACTGTGCCACACTCGTATTGTGCTATGGATATCTCGTATATTTTATCTCTGCCCCTCCATCCACCACTCTCGGCGTTTCCGTTCGCGCTGATCGTGATGGCTGCGGCGTTGGAAGTGCTAGCGCTGCGTCCAGCATGGGCTTGGCTTGGCCGCTCTGCAGGAGTGTGTATCGTTGCAGGGGCAGTCTTTGTGGTTTTGGCATTTTTGACTGGCTACGCGGCGAGCGAGCATGCCGACCAGACCTTTCAGGTGCCTGATGAGGCGATTGCCTGGCATCACACCGTTGGGCGCTTGTTGCTGTTTTGTGTGTTGCCTTGTGCGGCTCTCAAAGTGATTAGTGAACTTGCCAAGTACGGCGTGAGAGGATTTCGAGCTGCCTATTTTGCACTCTTAGCTGTTTGCCTCGGACTGGTGGTGTACACAGGATACCTTGGGGGGCAGCTGGTGTTTGCCCATGGGGCGGGGGTGTATGCGAGGCCAACTCCGCCAACAGTAGAGCTAGAGGCAACCAGAGCAGCAACCAGAGCAGCAGAGACGAAACCCTAAAAGAGTTTTCAACCACCACTACCAGCCGCGCTAGGGATGGCACGGCCAGCGCGACGCGCTGGAGCAACGCGAAGAAAGGGGTTTTTACCAGCCGCTATGGCAGCTCCCGGTTTGCTCCTGGCTTCCAGAGGTACTCGGAGATACCCGAGGCGTGAGACTCAAATCGCGCCATTGCAAACAGCAGATCGCTTAGGCGGTTAAGATACGCACGGAGCGGCTCAGATACGGCCTGATCCTGGTGCAGTGTAAGCACGGCACGCTCCGCCCGGCGGCAGACGGCACGAGCAATATGCAGCGCTGAGTTTAGCTCTGTGCCGCCTGGGAGCACAAAGGAGCGAAGCTCAGGCATGCCGTCACAGAGCTCATCAATCCAGTGTTCAAGCCGAGACACCTGTGATAGCGCCACTGTCGGCATACCGCTGAGGTCTGCGCCGGGTGCCGAGGCGAGCTCAGCGCCGAGGTCAAAAAGCTCATTCTGAATAATCTCTAATCTCTGCTCTAATTCGCTGCGCTGCACCTTGTGGGCAAGGGTACGAGCCTGGCCCAAAAAGGAATTAAGCTCATCTACATCGCCATAGGCTGATACGCGCAGGCAATTTTTGGCCACACGCTGTCCACCTACTAGACCAGTTGACCCATCATCGCCAGTGCGGGTGTAGATTCGATTGATTTTAACCATATAGTGTGCTCACCAAGTTATCTCGCTCGCTAAGTAATTTTAAGTTTCACCACTTAACGCGCGAGGAGTTCGTCAAGGTCGGATAAATCATTGGTATCCTCTGCACGCCCGAGAGGCGCAGAGTCTTCTTGCTGGACCGCTTTGGAGCGACGATTTGATACAGCTCCTGGTGCCACTGGC
>JBILUF010000052.1:0-9845 GCA_044371155.1 Bdellovibrionota bacterium | reverse complement strand
AAGCTCACCCGTAAAGAGCTTGATGAGTTTGCGTATCAGTCCCAGATGCGCGCCAAGAAATCCCGCGACGAGGGACGATTTGCAAAAAGCATCTGCGCGGTGCCGTTTAAAGATGAAACCGGCGCAGAGAAGACCCTTGATTTTGACGACAACATCCGCGCTGAGACCACGGTGGAAGGGCTTGCCGGGCTTAAGCTAGCCTTTAAAGAAGATGGTGTCATCACCGCCGGCAACGCCTCAGCAATCGTTGACGGCGCTGGCGTTTTACTCTTTGCCTCCGAAGCAAAAGCCAAGGAGCTAAAGCTCACCCCGCGCGCTCGGGTGGTGGCCACTTCGCAGATCGGCTCGCCGCCAAAGATTATGCTCACCGGCCCGGTGGAGGCTTCCAAGCAGGCGCTGGCTAAGGCCAAGCTTTCGGCCTCGCAGATTGATGTCTGGGAGATTAACGAAGCGTTCGCTCCAATCCCAGTGTTTACGATGCGCGAGCTTAACATCCCGTATGAGAAGGTTAATGTGAATGGCGGCGGCATCGCATTAGGCCATCCGTTAGGCGCAACAGGAGCGATGCTGATGGGTATGGCCATTGATGAGCTTGAGCGCACCAAGGGCCGCTATGCACTGGTGACGATGTGCATCGGGCTTGGCATGGGAATGGCCACTATTATCGAGCGTGTTTAAGGCCCTACCCCCCAAACCAAAAATGTTGCCTTACCATGACTGAAGCTCAGTGGATTGAGATCGTTGCAGTGCGTCCCGATGCAGAGGAGTGCTCCGGGCTACTGTATGAACTTGGTGCTTTGGGCATTGAGGTTATAAACTCCTCATCGGTGCGGGCTTTTTTTCAAAATCCCCCTGACAACCTTGTAGTACTAATTGAGGGGATGGGCTTTCAGGTCGCCAGTGCCACTGCAGTGCCCAAGGAGAACTGGACTGGGCAGTGCCCTGAGATGTGGGAGTCGGTGGAGGCCGGGGCGCTGCGCATTCGCCCTGTTGAGAGTGCAGCCGTAGCAGCCGCCCTGCCAGCAGTACCAAAAGAGATTCGTATCATCCCGGGGCTTGGATTTGGTACCGGGCACCACACCGCCACGCAACATGTGCTGCATCTTTTACAGGAGGTGCCCCGCGCCCCAGTGCACTCAGCGCTGGACCTTGGCACCGGCAGCGGCATCCTCGCGATTGCAATAGCACGGCTCTTTAACTGCGCTACTCTGGCGATAGATAACGACCCACTGGCCCTTGAAAACGCCGCTGAGAATATCACTATTAACCATGCCACCGGCATCACCCTGAGCGAAGGTACCCTAGAGGAAGCTCAGGGGAGCTTCGATCTAATCGCTGCCAATCTGTATGCAGAGCTTTTGGTGTCGTTAGCTCCAGCTCTTAAAGAGAAGCTTAACCGCGGCGGTTTTTTAGCCCTGTCAGGGATCGCAGAGGGCTTAGGCCCCGAAGTCGAGGCCGCTTTTGGGTGGAGGCCTAGTTGCAAACGGGTGGAAGGTGGCTGGGTCGGATTGCTTTATCAAAAACCCTAGAGCCAGTTGTTACGATGCGTCATGCAGTGCGCGCAGCACTCGGCGAAGCGCCAGATGGGGATTGGTAAAAAGAGCCTCCAAGTATTTACGCTCAGACAAGAGATCTATATTCTGTGCCCAACTTAGCTATTTGGCATTGAGCTCCTATGAACAAGAAGACACTGAACAAACTCTCCCCTGCTCTTAGAAAGTTTATTATCCAAGAAGATACCCGTAAGCTCGACCGCAGCAGCCGAACAGCGCCGGTATCTACCTTTGTTGCCAAGCGCAAAGACCGCGTCACGGCCTACGCTGAGCGCACTCTTAATCACTGTAACGGCGGCTCCACGATGGAGGCAGCGCTGTGGCTTAAGAATCATTTAAAGCGGGGCGGAAAAATTGTTGTTACCTTGGCCGGAGCCCTTAGCTCGTTTCAGGTGGGGATCATGCTGGCCGAGCTTATTCGCCGCAACAAGGTGCACCTTATCTCAGCCACTGGAGCGAACCACGAGGAGTCTTACTACCGCTACGTAGCGCACTCTCATTACGCCTACATCCCGCGCTACACCGAGCTCACCCCCCATCAGGAGGCTGAGCTACGTGATGCAGGGCTGCGCCGCATCACCGACACCTTTCTGCCTGAGGATGAGAGCGTACGAATTATGGAGCCCCATCTTCTTAAGATGTGGCAAGCCGCCGAGCGTAAGGGCCAGAGCTTTTTCCCACATGAGTATTTCCGGCGATTGTTTGCTGAAAAGCTTATTAAGCCTGACCCAGAGGCCAACCCGCATGACTGCTGGACCTATGCTGCTTTCGAAAAGAAGATCCCGATCGTGGTGCCAGGCTTTGAGGACTCCACCATGGGAAATATCTTTGCAAGCTACACCTATGATGGGCCGCACAAGCCTAAAGGGGTGCCCACAGTATCGCGCTCAGTGATGAAGAGTGGACTAGACTACTTCCACCTGATGTACGACTGGTACCTAAAGGAGTCCAAGAAACACCCGATCGCTTTCTTGCAGCTCGGGGGCGGTATCGCAGCCGACTTCCCGATCTGTGTGGTGCCGTCAATCAAGCATGACCTGCATCTTGAAAAGGTGCGCGACTGGGCCGGCTTTGTTGAGATCGGCTCCTCGCCGATGTCTTACGGCTCCTACTCAGGCGCCGGAGGAAAGGAGAAGATCACCTGGGATAAACTCTCGACCGAATCCTACTATCAGATTATTCAAAGCGATGTGACCGTAGCCTTCCCGTGGATCGCGGCGGTGTTGCTGGATCTGTAACCTTCGGCGAGCGAGTCTCGAGCGCAGAGGCACCAGGAGATTATTCCTACTGTTTAGCTAGGCAGACGCGTCCTTCCGACCAAGGAATCAATCGCTGTTGCCAACGCTAGCCCAATCAACGGGGTCATCGGCAAGAAGTACCTAGCACCACCCACACCATCGAAGCTTGCATGCCCAGCAAACAAGAGTGAAAGTCCGATGAAAATCCCGTACGTTAAAAGTCGCAGATCCAGTCTAGTTATAAAAATCATCATCCCAATAAGAGGATAAGCAAATAGAACCCCTTGCTTTTGGTCGAGTAGCATGGTCCTTAGATTCTCTAGGGTATATGAAAAATAGAGACTACTTGTGGTGACAAGATCCCTTTCCTCTGTGAAAAGCCTCTCATACGCTAGCACCAGCGGGGAGCCGAACATCTGATAGTTCAACAATCCGTAACATGCGCCTGCTAGCGCTAGCGGCAACAATACCCGGGCCGTTGAACGCATGGAACAGAAGAACATGCAGTACACTCCAATTGCCGGGATAAGAGCGACGGTGGCTAAGCGAGAGAGGAGACAGGCGCCAAGTAGTAATCCAGCCAACAGATACCGCTGTCGCATAATCGCTAACACCATCCAGGTAAAAATGCAGGCAGCAAATAGATCATTCGAAAATGAGTACGTGAGAGAGAGCGCTGGCGTAGAAACAAAAGCAAGCAGACTAGCTCCGAGCGCAGCTGGAAATGTTGCTTGCAACCGCGCTATCAGGAAACAGCCCAGCCCCATCAAAAAGGATATCACTACATTTGCAAGAAGACAGCCATTGATACCCCACAGGCTATAAAAGGGCACCGCAAAAAATATAATCGGAATCTCATGTGATGGGTACCACTCCCCCTCTTTACCGACAGCCACCTGCCCCCCGGTTTTCTTACTATCGAAGTCGAGCTGATTCCTGAGGTCAAGGTCACCGTCTTCTACTAATGACTGCACACCGTATATCTGCCAGCCCGGATCAAAGTTTGCGAAAGTAAAAGGGCTGTAAAGCTGCGCGCAATAAGACACCACAATGAGGAAAAGACAGAGGCTAAAAAATATGCACTCTCTAACGTGGCGAAGAGGTTTTTCGAGCTGTATTGACTGCTGTACCGGCACAAGCAAAACTCTAGTGAGAAACGGTCTCGGGAGCTATACATAAACTTGCGTGGCTAGAATATTCGGTTTTTTCATATAGATAGCTTACTAATCGATATATTCACATTTATCGATTTATATGTTAGCTTTAAGGCATGTCGCTCAGCGCTGCCATACGCTCAATTGCCGATGAAAGTCGGATGAGGATCGTGCATCTTCTGACCCTTGGCAGCTTTAATGTCCAAGAGCTCACAAGCGTTTTCGGCACCAGCCAATCAACGATAAGCCATCACCTCAAAAGTTTGCAGGCTGCTGGGATCCTGCGCGGCCGTAAGGATGGCACCTGGTCGTATTTCTCGATCGCCTCGCAAACTCCTGAAGGACTTCTTGCTCGGGAGCTTTCCGAGAAAGTTGCTACCGAGGAAGGCACCCCATACAGCGACGATCTCACGCAGGGACGCGAGCTCTTAAATCGCCGCAGAGATAAGAGCAAATTGCTCTTCGATAGTCTCGCTCACTCCTGGCCCGAGCTTCGCCAAGAGGCCCACGGTAATGTATCCTTCCTCGACGAGCTCGCCTCACGCATCCCCACGGATGAGATTCTCCTAGAGCTTGGCTGCGGTTCAGGGGCGTTATTTGAAAAGCTCCTGCCGCGTTCCGCCGCGACGATCGGCGTTGACTCCTCCCCTGCCATGCTCGAGCAGGCTCGCAAAGTTACAGGCAAAGACAAAGTAGACCTTAGACTGGGGCTACTTGAGCATCTACCGGTGGCGGATGAAAGCGTCGATCGAGCTGTTGCCTATATGGTGCTTCACCACGTCGCTGAGATCGAGCGTGCCCTGGCGGACACCCTTCGTGTCCTACGCCCTGGGGGCACACTAATGCTAGTGGAACGCAGCGCCTACAACAGCGCCGCCATGCGCGAGCGGTTTGGCGAGCAATGGGTGGATTTTTCAGCAGAGCAGCTACGCGAGTTGGTCGCCTCTGCTGGATTTAGAGATGTCGTACAAGAGGAGCTAGGAGGCAACAAAGAGGCTTTCTTGCTCATGGCTAAAAAGAGTTTACCGTAACACGGAGAGAAACGATGAAGCATGACCTACAGGACTATAAGGTAAAAGACATTTCAATGGCGGATTGGGGGCGAAAAGAGATCGAGATCGCCGAAAAAGAGATGCCAGGACTGATGGCCTGCCGCGAGGAGTTCGGGAAGCAAAAGCCACTGAAGGGTGCCCGGATTGCAGGCTGCCTACACATGACCACGCAGACTGCGGTCTTGATTGAGACCCTGATTGAGCTCGGAGCCGAGGTGCGCTGGTCAAGCTGCAACATCTTCTCTACTCAGGACCAAGCCGCAGCGGCGATCGCGAAGGCCGGGATCCCAGTCTTTGCTTGGAGAGGCGAGACCCTTGAGGAGTATGACTGGTGTATCGAGCAGACCCTAATGTTCGGCGACAAAGGGCCGAACATGCTGCTGGATGATGGTGGCGATCTAACCTTATTGATCCATAACAAGTATCCCGACATGCTCAAGGACATCCTGGGAGTGTCAGAGGAGACCACCACCGGCGTGCGGAGATTGTATGAGATGTTTGAGAATAAAGCGCTCAAGATCCCTGCTATGAACGTCAATGACTCGGTAACCAAGGCAAAATTTGATAACATCTACGGCTGCCGCGAGTCGCTCGCTGACGGCTTAAAGCGCGCCACTGGCGTGATGCTGGCAGGCAAGACCGTAGTTGTTGCGGGCTACGGCGATGTCGGCAAAGGCTGCGCGCAGTCCATGCGTGGATACGGTGCTCGGGTGTTGATTACTGAGATCGATCCTATCAACGCCTTGCAGGCTGCGATGGAAGGGTTTCAGGTGCTCACCATGGAGCAGGCAGCCCCGATTGCCGATATCTTTGTTACCGCTACCGGCAACGTCGACGTGGTTACTGGCAAGCACATGATGGCGATGAAGGATCAGGCGATTGTGTGCAACATCGGCCACTTCGATAATGAAATCGACATGGCCTGGCTCGAAGGCAACAAAGAGATCCGCGAGGTAGAGATCAAGCCACAGGTCGATAAGTTTATCTTCCCTGACGGCAAGGAGCTTATCGTGCTAGCGCGTGGTCGGTTGGTCAATCTTGGCTGCGCCGCAGGACATCCAAGCTTTGTGATGTCGTCCTCGTTTACCAATCAGGTGATCGCTCAGATCGAGCTCTTCACCCAGAAAGGTAAGTACCCAGTCGGAGTGTACACTCTGCCTAAGGTGCTTGATGAGAAGGTCGCACGGCTACACCTTGGAAAACTTGGTGTGCAGCTTACAACCCTAAGCCAAAAGCAGGCGGATTACATCCGTGTGTCGGTGCAGGGCCCGTATAAGCCAGAGGCCTATCGGTATTAATCAGGTAGGAGCTTAAAAAGCTCTTACTCACTAGGCTCCCGGGGTGTTCCCCGGGAGCCTAAATTCCTCCCCCTCCCTCGCTTCAAATACCTCGCTCGAATGGGCATCGCTGGTTCCCTGGACCGCCAGACTTCGTCCAGTCTACGTCAGCGCTATATCCGGCAGCCTGCCCATCTTGGTCGCAATTGGTAGCAATGCCGATCCGTGACGTCCAAGTCAGAGCTACCCGCGCTTCCAGAACTTTGAATCAATATCTTTCACATGCGGGCGATTGCGACTGTTGGCTCAGCTATACCCAACTTCGTCCAGGCCCCCCCTTCCTCTCCCGATTTCATCTCTGACTTCTCCACCGCGTATAGCCCGCTCACAACGTGTAGACTCTCTCCCTACAAGCCAAGGAAGGCAGGCCTTTTGACATCGTTATTCTGGGTAGACGGAATTGACTGTCCTGCAGCGCAGAGCCAGCGCTCTGCGCTGTGGGAAGAGTCCATCAAAGGTTGTCTTTGAGGTTTCTACAGCAAAACGTTCTTTTGTCTAAACGGCGAGGAGTGTGTGATGAGTTATCATTTCAATCCCAACTTGGGTCGGTATGACCAGTATTCTCCGGGTGGATATTCGTATACCGACGGCTCCTGGAATGGCTACGCGGTGGAAACCCGCAGTCGGAGCGAGTCCACATATGACAGCTCTAGCGACTCCGGGTCTTCCTACCGCGTTACCTCGGGAGGGAGCGCGGCAGATGGTGCCTCTCTGGTGACCTTCTTTGGATCACTGCTGATCGTTGCGCTGTTGCTGGTTGGGGGACCCTACCTGGCGATCACTCTCTACTATCTGGCTGATACCTGGTTTAGGTATCACTGGATTGAGACTGTGACGCTTGGGGCCCTCTTCATCCTGGCAAAGATCCTAGCGTGGACCCTGGTGCCCGAAGGCAAGTACCTTCCGGACATCAAGGGGTTCGTGGTGTGGATCAGGCGCGCCGCAAGCATTTTGGGTATCGCCTGGCTGGTTGTCCCGCTGGGTCTCACGATGTGGACCTTCTTCTGTTCACCGCCGCTGGAGGTGGCTGTGCAAAAGATGCATGCACGATGGGACGGGTGGTACAGCAAGGAGCACTTCCTCTACAACCCTGATGACTTTAAGGGCTCAGGGGAAGAAGGTGTGAAGCTGCTTCTACAGGAGATCTCGAGCCCCGACACAAAGCTGGCGCTCGTAGTCGAAAGCCTACGTGCAACCGGCCCCTCGGGGGAGAAGGCTCTGCAGACTGAAGGTGCTAAGAGACTACTTCAGGAGATCTCAAACCCTGATGCCAATCTCGAGAAGCTCGCTGAGAGCCTCAAAGAAATCGGGGCTTCAGCCGACACTCTGTTCGCCGAGGGATCTCCGCTGCTTCGCAAGAGACTCCAGGATGACGACAAGTCATTCCCGGCAATCTTGCGCTTTTGTGTCATCATCGGAGAGCCAGTCTTCCCGGTCATGCGGGAGATGGCGAACTTCAAAGATCCGCGGTCTGGGCTTGTTCTCGAGGCCATTGCGAAGATGGCGCCGGGGACTCCTGGGATCGAGCAGTTCACCCCCGAGATCATCCAGCACTGCTTCTACCATGAAGACGTTTGGCATTATTGGGTTCCTGCAATTCTTGATAAGCACGGTGGTGCACTTGAATGGGGTCTGCGCAACTTTGTTCCTCCGGATAGGTTCGAGGCGGAGGGGCGACGGACCGCCTTGCGGCTCATCGAAATTCCTAGAAGGAGATTTGCAAGTGCAGGTGATATCCCGAATTTTCAGCCAGAGGCACGGGAGAGGAAGTTTTGGATTCTCGGCAATCTTCCTCCCGAGCCGAAGTACTACTGAAGCAATTCGTAGGTATCACACCCGCTACTTCAGGCGATGATGATGCTGGGAGGGTTTTCCTAAAAGGATTTTTTGGATTCTCCCCCAGCATCATTTAGCTCGCATGCGACAGCGCACGAGGCAGAACGCGCCCCAACCCGACCACCGCCAACCCAAATCTTAGTGAAATAAATAGGAATAGATCAGATCAAACTGCGGGATAGCGACCTCAAAAAACTCGCCATCATCGGTGCGAAAGGTGTAGCTTCCGTGCATTGAGCCGATCGGCTCTTGAATCACTGCACTGCTCTGATACTGAAACGCCTCACCTGGGGACACTCGCGGCTGCACCCCTACTACCCCCGGCCCCACCACTTCAGCGATCTTTTGATCCCCCGAGAAAATGTGCCAATGCCGCTCTACAAGCTGAGCCGGCACATCGCCGACATTCTCAATCGTAATGGTATAGAGAAAGGTGTAAACACTAGCGTTCGGGTCGCACTGCTCCTCAAGCGGCTCTGGGATCACCGAGATACGAATCCCCTTGGTAATCTCAATATAGCGCGCAGGATTCTTTTGAGGCTCTGTCATACCCATACCGGAAATTACCGCACCTCCTATCCAGTATGGAAGAGTTTTATTTTTAACATGGTTCTCCCAAGCCATAATAGGCACCAGCCCCGCCTCAACTCCTGTCGCGCTAGACTCCCGATTTCAAAACGATCTTTGCTCCTTATAGCCCCACGCTGGCCACCCCCTATGATCCTCAAAAAAACATCCGATGCCGCGCCCCCACCCCTGCCGCGCGCGGTGTGGCTTTTAAGTTGGGTATCGTTTTTTGCTGATGTATCGGGCGAGATGATTTATCCGCTCATCCCACTCTTTATCGTGGGTGTCCTTGGAGCAACTACCTGATTCACCTGCGCTATTGTGCTTTCGGAAGCGGGCCTAAATCGCCCACGCCCCTCCTCACCGCAACGACTCGAGCACCTCGCTAATTGCCTGGTCTGCCTCATCGATACGGATAAACCCTCGACGAGGATATTCAAGCTCAACGATAACAAATAGGGTCACCGCCATCAGCAAGGCAAACACACCGCGATGTAGCCAGGTGCCCGAGAGGTCGCCGGTAAATTCAAATCCGGCCAGAAAAGCCGATAGTAGTGTGAGCACCAACAGGAGAAGATAAATGATATCGGGCGGGTGGTTCTGTGTTGCCATCTGCCGAGTCGTGGTGATGTCAAACATCTGATTCAGCGCTGGCAACACAAGGATGCCCGCCTGCCCCGCCGCATCGGGGCGCCGCACCGCTGCCACCGCGGCGGCCCAGATCTGCCTCTGGAGCTCTGCAGTTTCTGCCAGCCGCTGCGCAGCTACCCCTGGTGTAGTGACATCGCGATACGCGACTACGCGAACGGAAACATATCGCTTAAACATCTCTCGAAGCGACGGTTGAACATCGGCGGGCAACAGATCAAGCCGCATCCATGCGGTGCCGATATCGTTAGCCTCCTGGGTGATGAGATGTCGGCGGGCCTCAAAACGGGACGCCGCGCCTGAAAAGGTAAAGGCAGTTAATAACCCCATGAGAGCAAAAACGGCACCGTCGATAGCCCCGATACCTTTGGAAACACCGCTATCACGTGCACTAAGCATCTTCTTTCCAAAGCGATGCCCCAGATACAAAAGAAGCAAAATTCCAACGAACGCAACAACG
>JBILUF010000378.1:0-2832 GCA_044371155.1 Bdellovibrionota bacterium | reverse complement strand
CAGGTCAGGATTCGCGAGATTACGCGCGGATATCCGCTGAGAATTTTACTGCAGGACGGGTATGAGCAGATCCCCGATCGAGCATTGCAGATGGAGTTTGGGGCAGTCTGGCCATTTTCAACGATTGAGGCTGGTGAGCCCCCGATACTGGAGAACACGCTAAACCGGAAGATGCGCTGAGCCCGTTGCGTCTAGCGGCGGCGTCGGAGGAGTGTGGAGGGTCCTCCTTTATTCGGGCGCAGGTATTCGTTTAAACAATTGCCACGGTCCAGATACCTCAATCGGCAGATAATGGCTTCGGAGCTCCGCAGGCTCTTGCTTCTTTTTCACCAGCACATAATCGACCGGTCTCTCAGCTATCTTTGTTGGTGGCAGGTATGACACCGACACCTCGCGCTCAAGATAGCCGTCTGTAGCGCGGGCTGACCAGTAATGTGAGTAGCTGTTTTGAGTAAAGACCCCTACGGAAGGTATCGCACTAGCGCCCAACTCTAATTGCGCAATCCGGTGCATCAATATCTCGGCTGATCGCTGGCGGCTCAGAAAGGGGGCGGCTACCAGGGCCGCGCAGATGAGTACACAGCTAGATGCTAGACCGATCTGGGTTATCAAGCCGAATAGACCAAAGTAGGCGCGCTCTAATCGTCGCGAGATCAGATACCCAGCGGAGAGCACTAGGAGCGTAATCGGGATAACAGCAGATTGCAGGCTGAGAACTTCGGAGAGCTTCGATTGAGCAGCGAAAATAAACGATGATGCCAGAAGGATAGTAAAGATGAGGGCTAGCCATGTGCTTGCTCGCGGCCTAGGCCTCGCATGCCCGAAATGATCCGCTGGCGAGTTCCCTTGCCGCTCTTCCGATGCGGCGGGAGATGTACAAAGAATCGCGGTGAATATCGCGAGCCCAGGGATGCTGGGCAAGATATAGAGAGCATGTAGTTGGCGCACAAAGGTAAAAAAGAATGTGGCAGTTATCCCCCAGCAAAGGATAAACAGCGCCCGAGAATCAGACCGAAGCAGAGCGCGCGTCTTTGCTAATCCGATTGCCTTGATACGCCAAGCTAAAACTACAGTCCAAGGGAGGAACGCTACAAACAGCATCACCCAAGAGGTTCCGCGAGGGTAGACATGGCCACTGCCGTACAGATCCCCGTAGGATTTGAAGAGGTAGCGGGCGATATTCTCATTCCAGACAAAGTATTTTAGGAAGCCAGGGTTGGCCTGTTCGCTTAGGATAAACCACGGCACCGCGGTGATGATGAAAACAATCGCTGGGAGGACCCAAGAGGTGAGTCGTATCCAAGAGAAGTTTCGGCTGAAGGCGCCCCACAAAAAAAATGGCAGGAATATAAGCACCAAGGCGATTGGCCCCTTGGTGAGAAATCCGAGCGCTCCAAAGAAGGCCGCGACTGGTACAAGCCAGTGCTGGGGGCGTTGCTCCACAATCCTTAGGTACATCGGGAAGATCGCCGCTGTTACCATGGCCGTTAGCGTCATATCCAGCACGCTAGTGCCTGAGATAAGAAAGAACATCGCTGCGCTACAAGTGATTAAAGTCGCGAGGATAGCCGTGGTCTCACCATAGGCCCTCCGAGCAAGCTGAAAAACCACGCCAATGATTAGCAGTGCTCCAAGAAAGCTCGGAAGTCGTGCCGTCCATGTGTCCATACCGAACACCTCGAATGAGGCGGCTGTAAGCCAGAAATGAAGCGGTGGTTTTCCAAGGTAAGGTACAACACCCTCCGGCATCGGGATTTGGGGGGTGAGCCAGTCCCCGGAGCGCACCATCTCCTGTGCGATGCTGGCGTATCGAGCCTCGGTCGGGTCGACCAGGTTAGAATGCTCAAGCATCAATAGACGACAGAAAAGTGCCGCAACAATGATAAACCAGGGCAAAAAGAATGTGCGGTGTGCTGGTGTCATGGAAAAGCTCTCGTCGCTAAGATTTTTGCCGCCGCTGAGTCCGCTAGCGGGCTGAACGGAGGGGTCACCATAGATGCTTTTGACTAGGTTGGGAACCCCGTCCCGGAGGGCGATTCGCCTGAGGTTTATGCGGGGCGTGACTGCGGTAATAACTGCATCATCAGGGGGTTATAACAGGAGAGGGCGGAGCTCTCGCGGCATCAAAATGAATCCGATGCCGGTGCCCGCTTTGAGTCGTTAAAGTGAAATGGGGGTTACTAGGACCGCAGAATAGGCACCGTGACACTTCCATGACAAAGCATGTTCGATCGCCTCGCAATCTATCTCTAGCTATTCACTGGTGGTATATTTACTACGCGCAAAGGGCAAACGACGAAGCTTGAATGTATTGTCTGTGAAAGCCGAGTACCTAATTTCTACATCACTCTCAGTGATTCTCCACGGTGCAGTAGCGGCCGGGTTGTATCAGTCTATGCTGGTTGGGCCAACGCTTGATTTCTCCCCTGGCAATTTCTCCACTGGCAGTGGCGGCCTCTCGGTATCATTGGTGTCTTGGTCTGATTTAGGCGCACAGGATAGCTCTCCGGCTCAAACGGTTGTAGTTCAAGCGCCTGAGCCAGCAGCGATCAATTCCAAGGATATGAAGCCTGAGGTCAGTCTAAGTCAGGTACGCCTTCAGAAGGCAGTGGAACGAAGGAGTCCGGCCCCCACTCCTGAAATGGTAGCACGACCACAGCGTGCAGCGCCGAGCCAACAAGCGAACGGAGCGCCAAGTAGCACAGGGCGATCTGAAGAGCGCTGCGAGGGCTCAAATTGTGACCCTAGAGCCGCGCTTGGTGGCGGAGGCAGCACTACTGCCTCCGTTCGTCCATCTGTGGTGTATGCTCCCAAACCTCCCTATCCATGGGC
>JBILUF010000401.1:0-2835 GCA_044371155.1 Bdellovibrionota bacterium | reverse complement strand
AGTCCCTCTCTGAGTGGAGTGGTAAAGCAGTTGATGGGTACCAGCTAAAGCGTAACATCCTGGGACAGGTGACCGCTGAGGGACGGCTCTTTAGCCCCAGCAAGGCGTGGATGTATGACGGGCTTGACCGTCCGTTTAAGGAAAAGAGCGGAGTAGATCTACAGTCCATCATGGCAGGCACCTCGTTTGACCAGCTCACAGCGCACCAGACCAGCACCCTTGAGTTTGCAAATGGTGGAGCCTCACAGCTTCGCACCAAGCGCACTACGACAAAGGGCAAGACCAATACGGTTGAGACCTACGGGATAAACGAGAAGGGACAGTATACCCAGTTTAGGGGGCTTTCTATCTCGTATGACCCAGCAGGGAACCTCCTCACTGATGAGTCCACGATGAGGTCGGTGGAGTACGATGTGTTGGATAGACCAGTGCGGGTCAAAGACTCCGCTGGCAACGTCGTGCGGCAGTATACGTATGGTCCAGATAAACGGATTCAGGCGTTGGTGTCGACCACCAGTGGCGCTACCACCTATAACCTCTGGGGCGGGTGGAGCCTGCTTGGGGATGAGACCGTGTCGCCAGGGAATCCCGTTCCAGTAGCACGGGTGTATCTACAGCACCCGCAGGTGCAAGATGAGCTGATAGCGTTTTATCAGACCAGTAACGCAGTCACCGATGATGGTGCCTTGGCTGCGCTCGAGAGTTATTATGTCACCAATCGGCACGACGGCTCACCATCAGCAATCCTTAATGCATCAGGTCAGGTAGTCGAGCGGTATGACTACACCAAAGATGGAGTGCTGCAGGTGTATGTGGGGAATAACCCCACCCCTCGCAGCAGCTCATCATTAAAGCAGCCGTTTGGGTTCCACGGGATGTATTTTGATGATGTCGCTCGCCGCTACCTCGTACGCAACCGCACCTTTGACCCACAAAAAGGAGCCTTCGACTCAGTCGACCCAGTCGATGACCCAGCTAACCTAGGCGAGCTCTATCCATTCGTCGCAAATGACCCAGTCAACTTCACTGATAGGTGGGGGTTGCAGCTGAGGAAGGCTCTCGAATGGGTGCTGAATCGTCAGCCTCCTGCCCCACGACCCAAGCCACGAGACGGTGGGCGCCCTCACGTGAACCCTCAAGCACCTTCGGGGTCAGGTCGGCCGGAGGGGGGCCCTATAGAACTAGACGAGCAGCTACGACAGATAGCGGAAAAAGGCGATAGAGAATTTCAGGATGCAACCGAACGTCCAGGGCAGGTTTTTCGTGGCGCTGCCAGCCCAACTCCTGATGGAGCCCCAATTCTATCCTCTTGCGCCTTTAACAACGGGCAACACTTGAGAGATCCTAATTGGTCGCTAAAAATGCCCCTTCGCGTGGGCCCGGCATCGGAATTCGTCCATATTCTTGATGGTGTAATGGAGTCAATCGGTGACGCGATTAAAGGAGGCGCAGAGGTTGCTCCAGGGCACAGGAGTTTGTACGATAGGTTGAGAGAACAAGTGAGGCAGGCAAAACAGCGATCGGGAATGATTTCGACGACTGGGGATGAAGGCATAGCTAGGAGGTACGCTTCCGATACTCGAACGCAGGAAGGATCCAATCCGACTCTTTACGTTATACGGACGGACGGACTACCGTTGTGCCCAAGACACGCGTTGACTCCTGGTCAACTAATGAAAGATTACCACGGTTCTGGTCTAGAAGAATTCCTTACAGAGAATGAGTTTAGAGAGCTGCTCGTGCTGGTTGATGATGTTAGAATTCGTCGGCAGACGGATGACGAGTGGCTTGTCACTGCTCCTATTGAGGACTACCAACCAATCCCTTTGCTTTGATTAAACGCAACACCTGAGACGCGTAAGCAATCTTAGGTGTGACTATGCGCAAGACATTGAGCTGCGAGGAGTGGACACCCATCGCAAAATGGAGAAAGCTTGCGCACGCCCTACCTTTGATAGCGCGTAGCCTTGGAAGGGCACGATTAACAATAAGCAGGGCGCTTTAGCGGAGCAAAGTAGCATACGATACAACCGCGGTATTTTTGGTACGCGCCACGAGGGCTGACCACATTTTCCGGAAGCGTCGTAGGTCTGCCAGTCAAAAGATCCGACTTAAGAGCGGAGTGGTTCGATATTTTGTTGAGCTCCATCTGAGAGAAGCCCGTTTGAGCCCCGCAATAATAGCCGGGCGGTTAAAGCGGCTTAGGTATAGTATATCAGCGGAGGCGATAGATTAGTTTATTAACGTAGAGCGCCCTGATTGAAAAGAGTGCTTGCTCATAGCTGGTAGGTCAAGGCGCACACATAAAAGCGTCAAACAACATCGGCGAGTTATGCTCCCGCCCGCGCCGAAACGCAGCATTGAGCTGCTGCCGCTCGCAGCTGTTATTGGCAGACGCGGTGCTGCTGCGTTACAGCACAAGACCTGCAGACATAGCCGTAGGGGATTCCTCGATCTATCACTTCACCTTGAGGCAGAAACCTATTCCACGGTGCTGATACAGCGCCTTACTTGGGATGTGCCGTTAAAAGACCGCCTTTCTATCCTCCAAGATAATGGGGTCGAACATGCCAAGCACCAAGAGGTCGATGCTGCACTCGGCACTGAGTGTCACGCTGTGCCTCGTTCCGAGGGGCAGTGGAGAACAGAAACGGCTTCATCAGGCGCTGCCTCCCGAAAAGTAGCCACTTTGATGACCTACCCATCGAGTATCTTTAATGGGTTGAGGACCAGATCAACAATCGACCGATGAAGGTCTTATATTTTAGAATCCCGAGTGAGGTCTGGAAGAAAGCCCTGTAGCATTCAAAGACGCACATCCTAATTCTCTTTGCC
>JBILUF010000377.1:0-2838 GCA_044371155.1 Bdellovibrionota bacterium | reverse complement strand
CAAACGCCTTACGTCCAGCGGCCGCATACCCGAGGTTCTTGTACCAAAACCCGATGAGGAGATACGAACACAGCCCTACACCTTCCCAGCCAACAAACATCACCAGCAGATTAGCGCCGGTCACCAGGATTAGCATCGAGAACATGAAGAGGTTCAGGTAGGAGAAGAATCGCGGACGCCCCTCATCTTCATGCATGTATCCGATTGAATAGAGGTGAATAAGGGTGCCGATACCCGTAATCACAAGACACATCACCGCAGTGAGGTGGTCAAACCGCAAGGCAAAGTCAACCGAGAGGTCACCAGTGGAGAACCAGAGGAATAGGTTATCTTCAAATACTCGACCCTCAAGCGCCCGGAAGCACTTCACAACCCAGACGAACGACAGCGCTGAGGCAAGGGTTGCTATCCATCCGGAGAGATCCTTGTGGATGCGACCGCTCAGATAGGCGAGCAGCGCACCAAAAAGCGGGAACAAGGGAATTAAGGAAAGGTTGGTCTCTACTATCTCCATACCGTTACAGTTTAAGCTCCGCTGAATCAGTTGTTTCGGCCGACTGGATAGCCCTAAATACCGAGATAATAATCGCAAGCCCTACGGCGGCCTCGGCGGCTGCCACCACCATCACGAAAAACACCGCAATTTGGCCATCCAGATTGCCGTGCATCTTAGAAAAGGCGACAAAGGCGACATTCACGGCATTGAGCATCAGCTCGATGCACATAAACACTACAATCGTACTGCGACGCAGCATCACCCCCACCGCACCAATGCAGAACACCAGCGCAGAGACAGAGAGAACTAAATGAAGAGGAAAAACTTCCATTAGACCTCCTTCACAGGAGCAAGAGTTTCAGAGGCGCGGTAGCGACGTTTTGCAAGCATCACCGCCCCAATAATTGCAGCGATAATCAGAAGCGAGGCAGCCTCAAAGGTGAAAACATATCTGGTGTACAACACCTCGCCGAATGCCTTGGCTGTTCCCTCAACTCGAGGGGTAAAGAGCTCTAACACTGGGTTGGTTCCGTCCTGTTTGAAAGCTGCCATAAACATCCGCCCCAGAAGTGCGGCAAAACCGACTGCAGAGCCCCACACGAGGATCTGGTACATCACACTTCGACGCTTGGGCTGCTCGGCCTTGAGATTGAGCAGCATCACAACAAACAGGAAGAGCACCATGATGGCACCCGCGTAGACGATGATCTGCACTACCGCCAGAAAGTGGGCGTTCATTATCGCAAATAGCGCCGCCACCCCAAGCAGGTTCGCGATAAGCCAGATTGCGCTGTAAATGGGGTTGGCACATAGCACCACCCCAATTGCACTAATTATTAAGATCGCGGCCAGCACCGCATACGCTATCATCATATCCTTACTCCAACGCCCCTTCGAGCGATCAAGCTACCCTCTTAGATCACACCTGCCACTTTGAGCGCTCCATACACCATCAAGTTGGCGATGCTGAGCGGCAGCAGCCCCTTCCATCCTAAGTTCATAAGTTGGTCGTATCGGAACCGCGGCAGGGTCCAGCGGATTACGATCTGAAGGACGCAAAAGAACACCACCTTGGTCATCAATGCGATGTGCCCTAGAAGGGCTGCCCACCAAGTGCCCTCTGGCAGCTTCACAAACGGTATGTCCCATCCGCCAAAAAACAAGAGGGAGATTAACAAGGCAAACAAGGCGATCTCGGCAAACTCGCCCAACCAAAACACAAGAAACTTCATCCCTGAGTATTCGGTGAAATATCCTGCCACAAGTTCCGATTCACTCTCGGGAAGGTCAAAGGGTCCACGTTTGGTCTCAGCCATCCCTACGATAAAGAGAATCACGAATGTGAGCGGCTGGGTGAACACTCCCCAGGCCGGCAGTACCCCGCCGATGAGCCCCTGCTGGGCAGTGACCATCTCATAAAGGTCTAGGGTGCCGTAGGTCAGAATTACAGCAACAAACGCTGTGCCAAGCGAAAGCTCGTATGAGATCATCTGAGCCGCTGCACGTAGGGCTCCCAGAAGGGCGAATTTGTTATTGCCGCACCAACCGGCGAAAGCCACGCCGTACACCGCGATAGATCCCATGGCGAGGATAAACAGCACCCCCGCATCCACACTGGCGAGCTGCGGCCGAATCGTCATTCCTCCCAACGTAAAATCTGGAGCAAGCGGCACCAGGGCAAACGCCACGAAGATTGGGAACACTGCTATAAAGGGGGCCAAAGCGTGAACAAACGGCGACATCCCCTGCGGAATAAAGTCCTCCTTGGTGAGCGCCTTTACCGCGTCACATACCAAGGTGTTAATGACACCCAAAATTCCAAGCCAGCGAATAAGCCAGAACACCGGCTTGAGCGCTAAATTAGCGGGGGCTACCAGGACATTTAAAAGCGGATTGGGGAGGGCTATCTTGGGGGTATCAAAGAAAGCCCCTGCCCGATTGGCACCGATACGATCTTGCATCAGTGCTGACGCCTTGCGCTCAAACCAGGTGCAGAGCGAAGCCAACCCCATGATGACGTTAAAGACCACAAAGAGCTTAATAAGCAGGATTACTATTTCCATTTCCGAACCCTTCCCTAGCGACCCGCTAAATACCTAATCTTCTATACCGCTCCTGGCTGATCCCCACCGCTGGTGGAGGCGTGCGATGCTGACACAACAGAGCCTAGGGTCGCCTTCAGACATATCCCTCCCTGCTTCACAGCGGAGAGCTTAGCACCCTGTAGCCGCGGCTCAGACCCCAGCAACGACAGAGTGAGCTCACGCTCAGTGCCGACCGTTACGAGCTTTCCGCCCAACTGCTCCGCCAGCCGATTGAAGAGTCTCCACTCAGCCTCTGAC
>JBILUF010000376.1:0-2841 GCA_044371155.1 Bdellovibrionota bacterium | reverse complement strand
CGCGAGTAGAGCAAGGAAGTTGGTTTAACTCGAGCGCTGTGTCCGTACAGCGGTACTTTCTCCTTAGCTCACTGGCTCTCATCATTATCTTTGCGTGGATGGAGCCGGCGGGAACGACAGGGATCGGTTTTTTGAAAGGGGTCGTTTTCTGGACGATTCAGATCTCTATCCTCATACCTCTTTTAATTGCCACTCAGCATCTTGCCTCTCACTACGTTAAGCTTCACACCCCTCGGGCCCCGTGGATACAAACAGTGTTGTCTGGCGTGGTGGTATCCCTTCTGTTTGTGCCGATCGCTTACTTGCTTGATGCGCTTTTTGCCTTGCCTGAGGAGGTTGCCTCGGGAGGCATCTTAATGGGCTTGCTTGACGAGGCTTCAGGCGTGCTTGTGCCGGTTACAATTACTTGGCTAGCTCTAAATACCCCCTGGATTCTCCAGTTGGATTTTTCAAAGCGGCAACCTGAAGTTGCCTCAGAAGAGAGCGTTGATAATCGAGAGCGGTCCTTTGCCACGACAGAGCAATCAAGCCGATTTCTTCAGGAGCTAAGGAGCCGTGCTTCAGGTGACTTGATTTCGATTAGCTCTGAGCTTCACTATCTTCGCGTCGCGACAACTGACGACGAGGTGATGTTTCTATACAACCTCAAAGATGCGATTGAGGAGCTCCCCTCAATCTCTGGGGTGCAGGTGCACCGATCTCACTGGGTAGCGAGCGCACATGTGCGAGAGCTTAGAAAGACGAATGGTAATACGAAGTGTATTCTCTCTAATGGCAAGAGTTTGCCAGTCAGCCGCAGAAAGCTCGCAGAGGTGAGAGATTTGCTTGACTCGAAAGTTTAACGAATCTCTACAATTGTCACATCTTAGTGCAGAAAGAGGCGGTGACGACGGAATTCCTATGGGTTTAGTGGAGTGAGAAGGCCTCGGAACCACTGTGAGGGTGTCTCTTGAGGAGGCGTTGATCTCAATTCTCTGCCTGTGCAGCATCGTCTCGCTAATCGAGACGATCTCCAGCGAGCCAAGCGCAGCAATTAAGTCCACCCCCTCTACCTGGAGCTGGCTTTGTAACTCTTTGGTGCCCCGGCCCCAATCAGCACCGCAAAGGGTTTTCCCCCAGCCACCTCTTGCTATGCTCTCGTTTTGGTTTCGGAATTTTCGAGGGCCAGTCTTGCTCGTAATGTGCTCTAAAGGGGGCGGGGTGGTTATCGATGGGGAATGATAGTCCGGGTGTTTTCGGGCGGACGCCTACCGTAACCTTCCGTGTTTTTCGCTAGTTCAGCGCAAAAGATTAGAGTCGTCCGAGTGTAGTGTTGATGTTAGTATCCTCGGGTCTTTAAGCTACAAGGAAGATATTCGTATGCGCTCAAACCTGCTTATTGTTACTTTGCTGGTATTTGGTCTTACTCAACCTTCGTATCTCACTGCTCAGAGCAACTCCAATGTTGTGATCTGCGCCAACAAAACTACTGGAGCCATCTCTCTTCGTGCTCGCCAGTGCACTTCAAGAGAGAACAGGTTGTCAAATATCTCCTCGCTTCGTGGTGCTGCCGGTGCGACTGGTCCCGCGGGCGCTACGGGTGCCACTGGCGCGCAAGGCATTCAGGGAACACAGGGGCCGCAAGGTGCGGCTGGCACTCCGGCTACTGTTTGCGATGCAGCTGATGTAGATGGCGTATGCTTTGTAAAGATGACATTGCCGATGGAGTTTTTGGCCGCATCGCAATCGTGCGCTGCGGATGGAGCCGATATTTGCTCCAATAGCCAGTCATGGGTATTGCGTGAAAATGGCCTCTTAAGGAACCTTCAGACGTGGACCAACTCATTTTCCGACGACGATGCAGGTGCATGGAGTGAGGTCAACGGAGGTATGCCCGATGCGCACGTTGCCACCGATCTGTATCAAGCACCTTGTTGTCGCACCTTAACCCCCGCTCGTAGCTCCGATCAAACAATCGGCGGTGTTCGGGTGGTGTTTATTCATAACAACGCCGACTCTGACTGGCGCACTGCCGCCACGATGTGTGCCGCGATGAAAGCTGACCTGTGTGATAAGTCGCAGTACAGGATCCTACGGAATAACTCCGCTGTGACTGTCCGCTCCTGGTCATCTGATGCCTCTGACAATGACTCGGGTAGAGCGACCGATGCGATTGGCAATATGGCTGACAACCCAGCCCCGTTTGTTACCGCTGGCTTTGCTTGTTGTGCCACACGAACCATAAATGATTGTCCTGTGGATCTTACCAACGGCGTGTGCATGGTCTCAGTCAATAACTCCGGGGCTAATTTTCTGAATGCCTCGACTGATTGTGCGGGACAGGGGGCCTATATTTGCTCGCATTCACAAAGTGCAATTTTGCGAGATGCGGGGGTAATCACCGCTGCGGCGAACTGGACCGGTTCGGGAGCTGATAACGATGGCGCCCTTGCCACCGTGGCGGTAGGAGACGGCCCTGATGATCCTAACTTCCTCACCTCGACTTCCGGGTATGCCTGCTGCCGTTAGGATTAACAGCGAGGGCTCGTTCTAGTTTCGCGCCCAGACACCCCCGCATCGGTGCGCTGGAATACGCCTAACAGGCATCATCGTATCCTCTGCTTGGACGGCGGTAGTGGGTGGGACGCATCAACCTGTATCCGGTGTGCCTGTGCCGCGTCCCCAGTGGGCCATAATAGATAGCGAGCGCACTGACTTTGCCCCAGCCCCATCAGCCGCTCCCATCGCGGTAGCTCACGGAGTGTTGTCATCCGTGGAATGTATCCGTGGAATGTATCGGTGGAATTGGTGGGGAGTTGCTCATTTCCTGGCAGATGATACCAGGATTTTATTGCTCGCAGA
>JBILUF010000374.1:0-2842 GCA_044371155.1 Bdellovibrionota bacterium | reverse complement strand
GGGCTACCTGCGGCGGGGCGCCACCAGCAAATGAGACCAGTCCGGATTTTACGCACTTAAGAATAGCTGACTGCTCATTAACGATATGCTCCATCTTGGTAGCCAGTGGACCGACAAAGGCGTAACAGAGCGCGATACCTAACATCGTTCCTACAAGAGCTGCCGCCACGTGATGACCGATCTCTGCAGGCGGGCCATCAATGTATTGCATCGTAACGATAATTCCGAGCACGGCGGCCACGATACCAAGACCCGGGAAAGCGTCAGACATCTTGTTGAACGCCCCAGGAATGATGAGCGCTTCTTCGTGATGGGTTTCAAGTTCAGTGTCCATAAGGCGCTCAAGGTCAAAGGCATTGACTACGCCGTCTACGAAAAGCCTAAGCGCTCCGGTAAATGTCTCCATCAGATGATGGTTATGCGAAGCCTTGGGATATTTATTAAATCGAGGGCTCTCGTGCGGGTTGTTAAGGTCTCCCTCAATTCCAAGCACGCCTTCTTTACGCATCGTATCGAAGATACTTGCCATAAGGCCTAGCATGTCAGCATAGGTGCTTTTATCTATCCCGCTGCCCTTTATACATCCGACTAGGCTTGGAACGATTCCCTTTATAACCCATGCTGGCTGCGACACGAGTAGAGAGCATATTCCGCAGCCGCCGATCACGATAAATTCAAAAGGCTGCAATAGAATTAGGACAGGTCCGCCCGGGCCGACGAGACCGATGATGATACAGACGACTGCTCCTATGAGACCGACGATGACTAACATCGCTTCTGTTCCCTTAAAATATAACGCCAAGGCCTCTCTGCTGTGCAGCGAGCATAAGCAGAGCCGTCCTCAAGAAGAGAGTTCGGAGATCGTTCAGGATTTCTTAACAACAACTATGGAAATGATGTTTGTATCGGGGATGGTTAGAAAGAGGAGTTAAATCAGTGGCATAGGGCTGCAATGCCAGCGCAGCTTAAGAACATTTTAATCAAGGTGTTTAGGATGGGAAGAGATGGCAGCGGCTGCGCACGCAGGCGAAGAGACCAGAGATCTTACGTCCCCCCAATTCGCGTCGCAGCTTATAGCGGGAGTATAATCGTTGATGCCAGGACTTTGTAACGCGGACTCCTAGGTATAACGGAGTAGCGAATGCACCTGATAGTCTTTGAGAGCTTCCTTTCCCCCCAGGCCGTCAAGCTCGATAACAAAAAGTAATCCAGCGACCTTCGCGCCTAGTGATTCGACCAGTTTTGAAGCTGCCACCGCCGTGCCGCCAGTGGCAAGCAGGTCGTCTACCACCACTGCTCGTTGGTTGGCTGCCAGCGCATCAAGGTGAATATCTAAAGAGCCTGTCCCGTATTCCAGTGAGTATTCTAAAGACTTGCGGGCAGCGGGGAGCTTCCCGGGTTTGCGCACCGGGATAAACGGTATCCGCAGTGCGGCGGCAATCGGTGCCCCAAAGATAAAGCCGCGTGACTCAATCCCAACGATCGCCTCTGCTCCCATCGAGGCCGCCCGTTTAGAAAGCTCCCCGATAGCGTGGGTAAAGCCCTCGGGATTTGCTAGCAGTGGGGTAATATCACGGAATAAGATACCGGGCTTTGGGAAGTCGGGAACCGGTCGAATAAGCGATCGTAAATCCATATCATCCTTAGGAACGATGAATCCCTCTGAGGGCACCTCGTTCTATATACTACCTCTGGTGATCGGTCCAAAGTGCTAATTTTAAGCAATAGTAGGGCTAGCTCAATCTTGGCAAAGCCAAGTGTGTCGTAGAGCGGTCACGCAGGGGAAATAGCAAACCCTTGCACTTTATGAATGACCCCGTAGTCATCCTGCTCAACGCCTTGTGGCGCGATATGCCAGAGCCAGGAGCGAGCAAGCCGCACCTGGCCCGGAATCGAGGGCAAATCGATGCCGTATAAGGCGGGCTCAACTTGCCATTGTGCCTCATGGCGTTGATAGTAATAAAACTCAACGTCTGAGATAACAACGATAAGGCGTCGCCCCAGGCTTGTAATCTGCTGTAGGTGTTCGTGCTGAAGTAGAGCTGCATGCCTAGAGAGCTCTGCCTCGACTACGCTTGAAAGCGCATCATCCGCTCCAACTAGGTGAGGGGCAACTTTTTTGAGTAGCTTTAGCGCCCGCTCGCGCCAGTAGATCGGAATCTGGCTGAGGATATTTAGCGAGACCACGACCTCGGCCGCGGGAAGAACGGGAGCCGTCTTTGGTAGGCTAGGCAGAGAGCTTAGGAATGTGGCCAAGTCGGCATCTGAGGCAGCCCGGTGGCTGCGTATCCACTGCTCCAGCCCTATCGTCCAGTCAGAGATCCGGCCGGTAATCTCACAGAAAAAAGGCTGCACCGCTGCCCCTCGCAACCGAGCAAGCCCTTTGAAGCGAAGCCAATATGGCTCTAGCGCGGGGTCTGCATCTACTAGGTTCACTGTTGTGTTGGGGCGCAGGAACACATCCGGCGGCACATCAAGGAGCCGCCCGGCCCCGAGGATTGTAAAGGTACTGGGTTTAGGCGCTAATATGTTACAAGCGTCCCCCTCAAACTCGTGACAGCATTGTAAGTGTGGTCGCCAATAGGCGGCGGCTCGTTCGGCGCGGGCGGCGATGCCAAGACCCTCATCAAGGAAATCTCGCAGCGAAGGGTGACGCATGCGAAGCCATAGGTATCGTAGCGCTGAAATAGTCATCCGTCCTCTTTGACTTGCGAATGCAGGGCGCTTTGCATCCGAAGAATCTCCCGCTTGGGTTTGATTCGCGCTATACTACCGACTTATCCTGCCCGAGCGGTAGTAGCTATGACTCATGACCCATTATTGAAAGATTTTTCCGCTCTTA
>JBILUF010000373.1:0-2863 GCA_044371155.1 Bdellovibrionota bacterium | reverse complement strand
CGACTGGGTGTACCTCTACCGGCGCGAGGCGGCCACCACTATGAGGTGAGGTGTATAGGTTGAATTCAAAGAGATCTTTTAAGCGCTTTGCGAGGTCAATTTGTGTCTCGGGGAGGTCTTGGTAAAAGAGATCCTGCGCTTTGCTTAGAGCCCGAATTCTGTGAATGCTCTGCTCTAGCGCTATGCGAGCTTCGGGAGAGCTGGCCGCGCTAAGCTGCAGATTGAGAAGACTCAGAACAAGCTGCAGGTTATTTCGCACCCAGTGATGGATGTCTCGCAACGAAGAGTCTTCGCGACGCGCTGCAGCCGGTTTATTGGCCGAAGAGGTCGCGGTAGCAGGCGGAGCTGCGGCCTTCAATCGCTGTCTTGCTATCTTGCTTGCAGAGGGGCGTACCATAGTGTCGCGTGGAGCCTATAATCATGAAACACGGGCTGCTGGCCTCACACGTGTTGCTGCAGGTTATATCGCACAGCTCCTTACTGCGCGAATGCAGGATGGTGTGCACTATAGAGGAATGGGCTTCCGCAGGGGTATGATTAAGATCATTGGCTTTGCCAAGATAACTGGTTGATTTTGGGGGGACTCGAATGGGTGGTAGGGGATTGATTGCATTTCTGCAAGGACCCCGGCATTCTCACGGGGTATGCGAGCATGCGCCGTGTAGCACCTGGTGATTTCCTAAACTTTCCTTCGGTCGGGTAGGTAAATGTCAAACAGCAGCACCGATAGCGTACTAGGCGGTATCCCAGCGAATGCCTTGTCGGTTTCGGCGAGACCGCTTCGAGTGCTGGTGCTTGATGATGATCCGCAGGTGGCGGAGTTGCAACGAATCTACTTAGAGGAGATGGGCTACGCGGCAGAGGTGGCGCCGAATGTGCAAACTGCCTATAAAAGCATCGAGAGATCCGCTCCCCACCTACTTATAGTTGACTTCAGGCTCGCTGAGGCGATCACTGGCCTAGACTTTTATCGCGCACTCTGTAACCGGGGACTCTCCATCCCAGCAATCTTGGTCACCGCTTTAGGATACGAAGAGGTGCTGATAGAGGCGATGCGCCTAGGAATGCGCGGTTTCGTGCTTAAGACTCCTACGTACTGGCGAGACTTTAAAGAGACCGTTGAGCGGGTGATGCGTCAGCGTCTCATGGAGCTCGATGCGCTAGAGACTCGGGCAGCGAAAGAGAGTGAGGCCAAGGTGGAGGCAGCTTTGGATGCTGCCTCAGTTGGATACTGGCGCTGGGACAGTGAGACAGGTGTTTTTGGAGCGTCGCGGGCATTTCGAGCTCTGGTGAGAGTAGAGTCGGAGCAGCCTCTGACGAGCCGGGATGATTTCCTTAATTTGGTAGTTTCTGAGGACAGGCCAAGACTTGAAAGTCTTATAGAGGCCGCTAGGCGCTCGACTCAAAGCCACCAGGGGGAATTTAGGGTTGAGACCGCTTCGGGCGAGATGCGGTGGTTTGTCCTACGATGCGCTACACCTCCTGGCACTCCGGGGGTTGTGACCGGGGCGATCTCTGATATCACCGCCCAAAAAGAGGCAGAGGGGCAGGTCAACCAGTCGTATCGCGAGATTCAATCACTCAATCACCAACTTCAAGCCAGCATGATAGAGACCCATCATCGGGTGAAAAATAGCCTCCAGATTGTAAACTCTCTAGTGAACATGGAGCTGCGGCGGGCAGAAAACTTTACTGCGCAGGACCTGCGAAAGCTCTCGGCGCACATCCAGGCATTTGCAGCCTTACATGATATCCTTGCTAATCAGAGTAAAGAGCTTGCGACAAATTATTGTGCCACCTCATTTGTGGGCGCGCATGAGGTGATGGCAGAGTTGCTCGAGATCTTAGGCACCTTGTCGGAGGGACGTTTAGTGGTTGATCTCCTTGCTGCGGTGTGGGTCTCGGCCCGCCAGAGTGCTGCGTTAGGGCTCTTGCTTAATGAGCTTGTCAGTAACGCGATTAAGCATGGTCAAGGGCCAATCCACCTGCGGCTTGAGTGTGACGGGGGATGGTGTTCCCTGGCGGTCTCTAACGAAGGAAGCGCATTTCCGCAGAACTTTAACTCTGAGGATACGACGCGCACGGGGCTTAAGCTTATGAACACAATCGCTCGGATGGAGCTGGGTAGCGAGCTTGAGTTTTTGAATACTGATCGTGGGGCGCTGGCGCAGGTGGCGTTTGAGTTGCCTCAGTCGGCAGGGGCACCGCGCAGCTCTACGGGGGCATATGCGGCCCCATCCCAGACTGCAACAGATAAAAAGGCTCCGTCATCGGCCCCCGTTACAAGCGGTCTTTCCCTGGATTGATTCACTAGGCTGTGGCGCTCGTATGCTGGATCGTTTTGCGACGTTTTGCGACGAGTCGAGTGTATATCTCGCTTCGGCAGATATCCCAGAGCCGGCCAGGCACAAAGGACTGGGGCGATTACAGCCATTTCTTGCCATCAGGATTTGACAGTGAGGGTTCAAGCCCCAGCTAGACCCAAGTCGGGCGCAATCCGCCGCAACGCCTCAATCACGTTTTGCGTATGTGTCTCAAGCGGGATGCTGAGCTCTGCTGCCCCCTGCGTGATGTCATCACGGTTACATCCCCGTGCGAAGGCTTTATCCTTCATCTTCTTAAGGACCGATTTCGCCTCAAGGTTGAAAATCGATTTATCTGGTCGCACTAGCACACTGGCCGTAACCAGTCCCGAAAGTTCATCGACTGCAAAGAGTGTCTTGGCCATCTTGGTATCACGGGCAACCCCTGTGAAGTTTGCGTGGCCCATGATGGCAGTAAGGATATCCTCGGGATATCCTGCCTCCTTAAGGATTTCATTTCCTTCATAGGGGTGATTGTCGGGAAACCTCTCCCAATCAAG
>JBILUF010000409.1:0-2873 GCA_044371155.1 Bdellovibrionota bacterium | reverse complement strand
GAGCGACAGTCGTCACGCCGCCTTGCGATCTTCCCAGTCGTCGCGCTCGTCCTCGTCGCTGCGCTCGACGGGCCAGCCGCCGCTTGCTCGGTGATGCACTGTCGTCCAGCGATGTGCTGACCGCGCCCGGACTCATCGAACTGAACGATGACGGCGTCAGCAGCGGTGCTAACCTCTTCATCGCCCTCGGCGGCAGGGGCGGCCCGGGCTTCACTCACTCCAAGTTCGACGGCACCACCGACGCGGCGGTTCTCGCGATCCTGCGCGGCGCTTGGAGCTGACGGCCGCCGACAGTCATGACTCCTGGACGGCATCCGAGCGTTCGCCCCCCTCTCCAGTGCCCCGCGACGAATCGCGGTTGCTTGGGGCGGGAAAGCAGGCTAGCGACTCATCCGCGATGCCCGTTCGCGATCGGCGAAGTCGGGGGGTGTGAGAGCGAGCCGAATGTCGAGCGGCAGTCGGCGGATGAGCGCATCGCCAAGCACCCCGCGGACGCGTTCGGTCGTTCGCTGGATCAGGTCGTAGCGGGCGTGGATGAGCGGGCCGATCGGACCCGGTTCGTTGAAGGGCGGATGCTCGCCGGTCTTCTCAGACTCCGCCATGCGCGCCCGTTCGCGCTGCGCGACGCGCTCCGGTCGTTCCCAGTCCTCAAGCGCCTCGGCGGTTTGACGCTGGATCGCTGACTCAGCGATGGCGAACTCGGAACCGAGCGTTTCGATGTCGCGCGTCAGTTCGGCGCCGACCAACGCCGCGGTCGATGGCTCCCGCAACGCTTCGAACGCCGCGGCGAGCGGCGATGGCGCGAAGACCGTCGGGAATTTCACGCGATGAAATCCGTCCCGCAGTGCCATCGCTCCCTCGGGGCTCAGGGCATCCGCCATGCGACGCACGGCCGCCTCATTCACATCCCCGACGGCCGTCGAAAGGGCCGTGAACGCGGCGTTGGCGTCGGTGGCGGCTTTCGCCTGGGTCGGCGTCTGCTCGCGCCGCTGCGCTGCGGCATTCTGTCGTAGCCGGAAGAGTGCCGCGTCCTCATTCTCTTCGAGGTGGACGAGCGCCCGATCGAGATTGTTGATGTACGCGGAGCGCAACGGAACGAGCGCCTCGCGATCGGCTTCGGACAGTGAGAGGGCATCGAGCACGGCGACCAGATCGACGGCGGAGCGCACACGGGTCCGCAGCAAGACCCTCTCGCGCCGCAGGCGTCGGTCCTCATCGAGCCATCGAGCCGCTTCCGCCGGCGCGAGCATCGCCACAACATCGGCCGTGAACGCCCGCTCCATCGCGCGCCGCTCGGCTTGCCAGGCGGCAAACAGCTCGAAGACGCCGAAATCGTTCGCGTAGTGCAGCCAGGGATCCTCGCCCGGGTGCTCGTCACGCCAGCGTCGTTCGGCTTCCTCCATCCGCTGGTGATCCGCCTCGACCCGCACGCGGCCTGCGGCGTACTGCTCGAAGAGATCCTCGTACCGCTGCCGCACACCGGGAACGACCGAGGGCTCAAGCGAGGCGATCCACTCCTCGAGTCTCGCTCGATCCAGGAACGGAACGAAGGGCGCGTCGACCGGAGAGTTGGAGTTCGATGTCGTTGTCGCCGTCGCTTCCTCAGTCACATCATCGTCGGTCGCTTCCTCCGAGATGCCCGCTTCACTCGGGACAACAGGTTCGTCCCGACCCAGCAATCGCTGGATCTCGGCGCGAATCGTTCGAGCCTGCGACTGCCATTCCAGCACCGCGTCATTCCACGCCTCATCCGCCTCGTCGACCCGGGCCTGCTCCGCAGACGCCACCTCGGCCAATTCTGGCCTTTGGAGCGCCGCGAAGAACCACGCCCGAGTCCGCCGCTGTCGATACTCGATCGAGCGAACGCGGTCGTACAGCGGCCGCATCCGCCGTGCCGCGGCGTTGCCTGCCCGATCGGATTCGATGCCTATCGATTCGAGCCTCGCCCGCTGCTCGTCGGAGAGGTCCCGCGTGGCCAACGCCGCTCGTAGCAACGGTTCAACGGCGCCGTCGCCGGCGAAGACCATGGGGAGAAGCGAGCGGTTGGCGGCGATCTCGAATCGCTCGAAGCTCGGGGGAGGCACCAGCGGCCGAAGGGCGTCGATCGCGCGGCGCGCTGCCGCCGTGATGCCCGTGTAGTCGTCCGCGCTGCGCGTCAGGAACTCGACCGCCGCGTCCGCACGCGCCAGGAGGTCCTGCACCTCGCCCAGCCGTGCCTCGCGCAGAAAGGTCCGATGCGGCAGAAAGTGCGATCGATAGGTGTATCCGAACTCGTCGATCCTCTTGAGATGCGCATCGATAGCGACCTCATAGTCGAGGAGAATCGCGGCGATCTCCGTCCGCCGCTCGAGGGCGGGGTCGATTGCTCGAAGCAACGCACCGATATCGATGGCCTGCTCCTGGCCGGAGCTCGCCGCCATCGCCTTCGCCATGACCTTCCGCCGATGCGCTCGCTCCGCCGCATCCACCGCCGGCGCCTCGCTTGGCATCAGCCGCCGCAGCCGATCGAAGTACGCACCTGTCGCTTCGCGGGCGAGGACATTCCACCGCAGCTCGATGGAATGGAAGGCCTGTTCGACCTGGGCATCGAACGCGTCGTCACGCGCGAGATCGCGCTGATCGAATGTCCACTGCGTGATCCGTTGCTGGGCCCGCTGGCCCCGCCGAAACTCGGTGCGATGTTCCTCGAAGATCGCATCGCACTCCACATGGGGCACGCCCGCACGCTCCGCGATCGCCTGCGCAGCTCGCTGCATGCTCCTCGTGGGGCGCAGATCGACTTCGGCGCCCAATTGGCTCGCGTTCGCCCAAGGAGTCGCGACCAGGAACGCGATGGCGCACCACAGAACGATGATCGTCACGCTCGCCGATCG
>JBILUF010000372.1:0-2887 GCA_044371155.1 Bdellovibrionota bacterium | reverse complement strand
GCAGGCGGTGGCCTCTTCATCGCCGGTATGTAACTATCGCCACTCTCTTTTCGTTGGGGCCCAGGACGGATAGCCCGCTCGATGTGAGCATACTATGCCAGAGCTACCAGAAGTTGAGTCGACAGCCAGATTCCTCCGGTCGCGTATCCTCGGGGCTAGGATCGAATCTATAGAGGTGCGCTGGAAGCGCACCGTGACTACTCATACGGCGTCAGAGTTTGTCCGGTTGTTGAATGGAAAACTAATCGCTGAGGTGGGGCGCAGGGGGAAATTCATCCAGATAACGCTGCAACCCGGTGCAAAGCTGCTTTTTGCCCATATGCGCATGAGTGGTAGTTTCGATGTCGTTTCCAAGGACATGCCTGATGACCTGCATGACCGGGTTGTGTTGGATCTTTCAAATGGCAAGCAGCTTCGCTTCTGTGACCCTCGCAAGTTTGGCCGGTTCTATCTAGCAGACACATCTGATGTCGTGGTGGGTAAGCTTGGTATTGAACCGCTTGAGGAGGACTTTACGGTGGCGCGATTGGCAGCGCTGTTGCGCGGGCAGAAGGGTGCGATCAAGCCATTTCTGCTACGACAGGATAAAATTGCAGGGCTGGGCAATATCTATGTGGATGAGGCGCTGTGGTATGCGCGGGTACACCCGCTGCGTCGGACAGGCTCCCTGCGAGAGCCCGAGATAGAGCTTCTGCACCGCGGTATTCAGGAGATCCTAAGTGAGGCTATTGCCAAGGCAGGCACCGATTTCGGAGATGGTGTGGTGTATGGTGGTGGTTACACGCCGAGAGTCTATGGTCGGGACGGAGAGCCTTGTGGGCGATGTGAGCGAACTATAAAGAAGATGGTTGTGGGACAGCGTGGCACCCATATATGCGCTAGCTGTCAGCCCACGCCGCGGCGCAGGTAGAGGGCGGCCGCAGGTAGAGGACGGTAGAGGGTTCATGCTAAGGTAGGGTATGAGTGAAGGCAGGATTACACAGCTAAAGAAAGCGGCCGCGCTGAGCGATGACCAGCCATTTCCGTTCTATGCTCTAGCGATTGAGTATAAGCTCCTAGGTGATCTTGAGAACTCGCAAAAGTTCTTTGAAGAGACGGTGCGCCGGTTTCCTGGTTATGTGCCGACTTTTTTTCACTATGGCCAGCTCCTGGAAACTCTTGGGGAGCCCGACGAGGCGCGAGCCATGTACCAGCGCGGCATCGAGGTGGCCACTGCTGCAGGAGACGCGCATGCTCGTGCAGAGCTACTCGGTGTTTTGCAGAGCCTTGATAGCTAGGAAGCTCAACGTATGAGTAAGGCATTTAAAAGCGGGGATGGGGATAACGCAGAGCACGATGATGACGTGCGGGATGTGCCTGCGGTGCCCGGTGGGAAAAACTACATGACCCCGGCGGGGGCACGTCGGATGCAACAGGAGCTCTATGAGCTACAGACCAAGACTCGTCCTGAGGTGACCCAAACTGTGGCCTGGGCTGCAGGGAATGGCGATCGATCCGAGAATGGCGATTATATCTATGGCAAAAAGCGGTTACGCGAGATTGATAAGCGAATTCGTTTTCTTGCCAAACGGCTTGATGCTCTGGAGGTGATAGACCCACTTGCAGTCCCAGAGAAGTCGCGGGTCTTTTTTGGCGCCACAGTCACAATTCGCACCGAAGACGATCAGCAAAAGACCTACTCGATTGTTGGGGTAGATGAGACTGATGTCGCACGCGGTCGGATTAGCTGGATCTCCCCACTTGCCTCTGCGCTTCTCAAAGCCAGATTAGGAGATGTAGTGCAGTTTAACTCGCCCAGGGGGCTGCAAGAGGTTGAAGTGGAAGCGATTGAGTACCACGCATTGGATTGATCGCGGGTCTGCCACGCACTGCTTATATCTGTAGAAATATGGCTTCGATCTCCGGTGGAAGAGACCAGGCCCTTTCGATGGTCCTCATCGCTGTACCGCACGAGCGAGAAGTAACAAGACTGAAGATAAACTTAAGAATTTGGCACGTTCGGAGAGTGGCTGTCAGCTCGAATAAAAGCTCACGCATTTTACAGTAGTGCCGAATACAGCGCGGTAGCAAGGCAGAGTGGCAATGTTATAATTATAGACTGGCACTGGAATTAGAGCTTGATTTCAGCCCCACCGCCTAACAATTCCACTCGTCTTGCAAGATAGTTCTCGAGCGCCGCCGCAGGGCTTTCGAATCTTGCCGAGGTGAGACTGGTGGCCGCCTCTTGAGCGAAGCCCATCTGCAAAGTCCCAATGATATCCACCCGAGCCCGCTCAGCCAGAGCGCGTAGATCAGCCAGCATCACCCAGAAATTCTGAAGGCCTCCTGCTGTTTCGACTCCCGGCTGGCTCTGGGGTGTAAGAGGGCTGGCCATCGTTCCGCTTCGTAGGGAGGTAGAGAGCTTCATAACAACACACACAAAACTTACACGTTATGCACCTAGTCAGGTCAGCGTCGTATGCCTTGGTAAGAGCTGGCTCACGGCATACGTGCTAGGCGGCTCGGCGTGCTATCGATCCCAATTACACTAGATATGCCGAATGCAAGGGATAGTGTGGGGCAATTAGAATCGCTACGCAAACCAGTCGTAACAGTTTGATTGCACCAAGGAAAAATAATTGGAGTAGCCCAGTAGAATAAGCATTCTAGCTATCACAACCACTTTCCCACTGCCTGCATCGCAACAGAAGGTTTGCGCTCTGCGGCGCACGGTTTTTCCTACGGTTTGTTCTCCTCAAATTTTTTTTGGTGCATTTTCGCTTCGCGGTGGGCTCAGGTTTTGAGGCGTGGTAGTCTAGGGCTCTTCTGCTTTTTGTGGCACCCGTAGGGATTTATGACCCAACTAAATCAATCCAACTCTCAACAGCGTCCTCAAGATTTCCCACCT
>JBILUF010000051.1:0-9996 GCA_044371155.1 Bdellovibrionota bacterium | reverse complement strand
CACCCGGCCCACCTGGGAGGTGCCGGCCGAGGAGCACTCCTTCTGCCTTCGGCCTCCTGATACCTTGGTGTTTAGAAACCCAAAGGGGCTTGGGCCCCTCCTGCAGCAGTCAGTGGGGCGATCCTCCAAAAAATTTATCGCCGCAGTTGGCCCGATCTGGCCGGTGTTCACCCTGCTAAAGCGCAAGCTCGGAGAAGAGATCGCCTACGAAGTGATGTCGTATGTGGCGCTTGATCGTGATTATATCAACGCCCTGATCGAGGCCGGCTTTAATGATACCGTTGCTCTGATGAAACGAAAGGGAGCGCTGCAGTTTGAGCAGCAGCAACAAGAGAGCTATGACCAGTGGCTTGGAGGGGTGTAGCCCCTCGTTACGCCTGGCTTGTTAAGCTGTAGAAATCTGGACTTGATGCTTCGGACAGTGTCGGATGAACTCGGCGCCAGATTTCTACAGTCTGCCCAGGAATGGGCAGAGATGAGTGAGATAAAAATAATTATCGTTTGGTTCTCTGGGCGAGAAGTGCGTCAATGTTTTTTAGCACTAAATTCAATCTTCGCTTGCAGCTAGCGAAGAGCATCTTGCCACCGGAAAGCTCTACGCTCCCCCAAGCTCGATCGAGAATGGAAAGATCTAGGGTTTTAAAGTACGCCGAAAAAGACGCCGGCAGCGCAGTTTTGCGATTGGCAAAGGTTTGATTGATAGCAGTACTCAATCGAGCGCTAGTCTTAACTTCCTCGAAGAGCACAACCAAATCAAAAAGATCCTTTGCGCGCGAATTAGCTGAGCCACGACTTACAAGGGTCTCAAGCTTTTCAGCGTAGATGCTTTCAACTGGATAGACCTTCCAAGAGATCGGATTTTCGCCTTCGATAGCTGGAGTCAATTTCGTGCGTTTTGGTTTACCTAGAATTACATCGCCAAAACCAACATCAAGGTGCACTCGAGATAGTTTCTTCAACTTATGTGAGTCAGTTGGCAGCGAACCAATCTGAAACGGAATTCTTACGCGATAGCCACCGTATTTTCCCTGATCGACCAAGTCTTCCATCTCTGGCTGAGCGAAATATAGTCCATCATTGAGGTCGACATTTAATGCTTCCTTTACTTGCAACAGGAGCTTTTGCTTCGGCATATCAACCACAAGCGCATCAAGATCTCGAGTGAATCGCGGACTATCGAACACCCTCAAAAGCACAAACCCGCCCTTGAAAATTAGTTTATTCCGAAGCACTTTATGCGCATCAATTCGAGCTACTACCCTCTCCAGAGCAAGTACAACTCGGAGCTCATTTATTGAAAGCGTTGACTCCTTAGCTAGCTTCGCCAATGCATGAAGCACTACCTTGCCTTTTTCACTCAAGGTCACGATAGAGCCTCGAGGTAAGAAAGGAGGCGATGCGTTACGCCCATCTCTGTTGCCATCTGCAGAACCTTATTCGCCGAGGTCCTTTTGCCCGAGATTGCTGATTTCAACGCATCGACTCCCAGCCGAGGCGATATCAGGGCTTTCAGCCTCAATGCATCAACAATAGTCCTCTCAAGCGATGTAATCGAGTAGCCCTCTTTCGATACAATTCCAACTGTCCAGTGTGGATCACTAGCTCGATAGAGTTTTACGCTCGAGCTCTTTACCCGCTTCTCCTTGGGAACCATCAACCAGACCTTTTTTGGAATGGTGTCAGTTAGTTCGTAGTAGCTGAGCGCCGAAAGCAAACAAACAACAGCAGGCTTCCCAACTCTTTTAACTGCACGTCGATACAGTTCCTCTTCGGATAGATCCTCGCCTACGGTTCTGTAGAGCCCACGTTCAATCCTCTCGATTGCTCCAGCTTCAAGGAGCTTTTGAATAGCATACTGGGTTAGCCCCTGATCGCAGGCTTCTCTATACGTGAATGGGTTCCTAAGGAGAGCTTTTGGGATATCATCAATCATTTATATAAGGTGACACGTTTATGAAAACGTGTCACCTTATATAACCTATAAGCTGTAGAAATCTGGACTTGATGTTTCGGACAGTGTCGGATGAACTCGGCGCCAGATTTCTACAGTCTGCCCAGGGATGGGCAGCTCGCACCGCTCGCTCTGGGCCAGGAATAGCATGGAGCCTCTGCACAGAGTATCCCTGCCTACTTCGCACCAAGCTGGTTTTCTGCCCGGTTTCTCTAGGCCGTTGCAACTAACGGCCCTTCCCTCGTGCTGTTTACCGCCGACAGCGCTAGCACCTCCAGCACTTCGGGCACCTTTAGTGTGCGATACAGGTGCGGGAACGTCTCGCCACCGTTTTGGTTGGCCTCCACTCTGAGTGCATCAGCTAGAGTGCTCTGTGCTACTTTAAGCACCACAATATCTGTGCGCCCGCTAAAGTAGCGCTGTAGCACCTGCTGTAGTTGGTGTTGAAAGCAAAGGTGGATAAATCTCCCCTGCTCGGCGCGCGGCCAGTATTCACCTGTAGCGCGGGCTGACTCCCAGTCATCCTTGACGGCGATATGGAATACTACCTGCGCTGCGGCCGGTTGGGATGCCGCAGCTCTTTTCTGCGGGCATTTTGCCGGCACATCCTGAAACTCCGCCACTACCTGTGAAAGATCCTGCGCCGCATTGTCTGGCGCCGCATTGTCTGGCGCCACATTGCCTGGCGCCACATTGCCTGGTGAAAGACTTAGCATCCAGGCGGTGGGCAGCCCTGCTTCAAGCACCGCGGCCTGCGCTCGCTCATGCGGTGTGGCATATGGAGAGATCACCACCAACACCGGGCAGCGAATTCGCTGTAGGAACGGCTTGGCATCAAAGCCGTTCGAAGAGAGCCGCAGCGGCAGCCCCAGCGGCAGGCGGCTTTCGATCTGGTCAATTAACCGGCTAAATTGCGATGGATGCGCCCGGGTGCAGGCATCTACTAAGACAATGGTGCGCGCGAGCCGCAGCGAACGAAGTGCGACTGCTTGCACTAACGCCCCGCATGCTCCGAACGAGACAAAGGAGCAGTGCCGAATCGAGGCAGTTTGTAGTAGCTCTAGAATACTATCAGTGAGGAGCTCCCAATTCGCATCACTCACCACCGGGGACTCTAGTAGCAGCACCCGACCGCGATTGGATAGATCCCTCACCAGCGGCTCGACCAAGGACAGCGCTGAGCCGGCCTCGTGCACCACTACACACGGGCGCCCTGTCCCTGTGTCGGTGCGCACGATTACCCTCTGTGGTTGCTCAGGCTCAGACTGTTGCTGCTCAGACATCGCAGAAATTCCTGTGTGGGTATGGCTCGCGAAGACCAAACGTCCTGCAGGCGCGCTCGTGGCCACTAATAAGCGCGTTATGCAACGATATAGTGAGGTGCAAAAGTCCATGCCAGTTAAACTGGCAACGCTTTTGCCGTACATCACTATAGGTTGTTGTTTTGATTCGCCTCCGCGAAGCTATAGCGCTCTCCAGCACCCAATATTTGCCACGGACTTCCAGAGACCGCTATATACCGCATAGAATAGCTTCCTATTCAAGAGTTCCCCCTAGAAAAAATTCCTTTACCGAACGGCGCGCATAAAGCGCCTTGCGATGTTTGATCTGGGTATCCATTTATGCCACTGTTTGCTGAAGGTATGGAGAGCTAATGGCGGAAACCGTAATCGGGAAACCGGGGCCATTTCAGGTGATCGATAATGATGGGCATGGAAACCCAGATGCACCGATCTCTCCTCCGCGCCGCCGCTACGATTGCTCACATTATGAGACCTGCCTTGATCTGGCTGCCGCTCTTAACTGGGACTCCTTTTCCTGCCGTGGCTGTAGTGGCGAAGTAAACGAGAGCTTATTCTGGCGAGCCGCTCAGATGGAGAAGCGGGATGCGCTGGTAAGTGAGATCTGCACTATTCCGCTCCTTAAAGGTAAGCGCCCAGCGCTGGTAGAGATCCGCTCCGGCCGAAAGATCGGCCGAAAGATCGTTGGGTCATGATTTATCAGGCCGATTCTTCTCTGCGATCCAGCAGATCCATCCCAAGGCTGCAAGCACATACGACTTAGCACGCAACACCAGGGCCACGCCAAGTGCCTGCGCAGGCGAGGCTCCTAGTGTACTCAGAAAATAGAGAAACGCCCCCTCCTGAATACCAAGCCCGCTGGGGGTGATTGGCAGCGCTCCTATAATTAGAATAAGCGGCAGCACCACAAAGAGCTCCTGCACCGGTGCAGTATCCCAGCCCACGACGTAGCCTGCGGCGATCGTGTTTACCACCGTCACACAGTGATACAGCACCGAGAGCAACAGCGCTTTTACCAGCAGCGGTTTGTTGCGAGCTGCTAGCTGCAGCCCCGCTTGCACCTTGTGCAGATGATGGATAATCGGCTGGGTGCGGGGGAGTTTGGCAAACAGCGCTAGCGCCTTGGTGGAGAGTGCTAGGAAGGTGCCCACTGCCAATCCAAGGGCCACACATAGCACCAGCACTTTAATCTCAACTGTGGCCTGCTCGGCAAACCACACGAACACCACTGCGAGGGCAACCATGGCAAGAAATCCGGTGTAGCGCTCCAGAATCGTGGAGGTAAAGGCATGGTGTTGTCCGCTTGTGCGCCCGGCATACCAGCTACGTACGGCATCCCCACCCACAAAGGAGGGCAGCACAAGATTCACGAAATATCCGATTAGATACAGCCTAAAAAGTCGCAGCGCTGAAATATACGAACCAAACGCCTCGAGGAATAGCTGCCACTTCAGCGCACTAATATAGATAAGCAGCACCGAGATCAGCATCAGGTATAACACCGAGCCTACCGTCATCTGTCCTAGCGCCTGAAGTATCTCGCGGTAGTCAGTGAGGTATATGAGGAGCGCGAGAAGCACTACCGAGACGAGATAACCCCAAAGTCTCCTCCTGCCGTTTTGCAAGGCAGGCACCGCGGCAGCATTTGAAAGGTCTGGTGTGTTCATCTGCCTCTGTATCCGAGCGAGCCTTTTAGTTACCTCTGTCCTGCGTAATCTCGGAGAGCGCTCCGCACGAGCAGCCTCACCCTGCTAGACCGCTCTTAGCTTGTCAAGCCGCTCAATGAGTTGGGCGTGTCTCTTTGCCAGTCGCACCCCTGGCGAGTCCCCGGGGTTAAAAAAACCTACCACCCGATAGACTAGCCAGGTGCGTAGCTCGGGGAGGTATCGATTGGCGATAAATGCGGATATCAGCACCATGCTCAGCAGCGCGGCTATCCAGGCTTTTTCCAGGCCAAGAGTAAGCAACAGCAGTGCAAGCAATACAAACCAGAGGGGGAAGATAACAAGACCCAGAAAGAACTTGGTGCTGGCGATATACACCGGATCAGAGCAGATGCGGCGTACGATTATGCCGATGCAGCGGTAGGGAATCCACAAAGTCACCACCGCCAACACTATCCACGGTGCTAGGAGTGGCTTGACGCAGGCCTTGAAAAAACCGTGTGCACGCAGTCGTTGATACTGCTCCTCCAGCTCCTCCGCGCCTTCTTCCTCGGTATGGTTCGCCGCGGGGTCCTCGCGAGGCACTACACGTTGTCCCGAGCCGACCATTTTCGATCCCGCAGTGATAGTAGAGCCAAGAGTGGCGGCGCCTGGCCTGTGGCTCTGCGGCGCCCCGCGTCGACCAACGGTGGATCTGATCCTGTACACTAAGGCCTTAAGCAGTGTCCCTAGGTGCGGCTGACGGGCGATCATCGGCAGGCTATCCTCGGGCTCGATCCCGAGTGCCGCACACTGCTGCTCATACTTAGTGAGCTCAGCATCGATCTCCTCCCGCAGCATCGGATTGGTAGCGCTAATTATCTCGACGTTCTTTGCGATCAAGGTAAATCGCTCAAAATCGTCAGCCCCGCGCCCCTCGGCGCGATACACCCGCGCAAGACGCTCCACGAGGTGGGCCTGGCGCTGGTCGGCGATATTGACTGAGACCTTTCGCAGCCCTGCTTCGATCGCCGCAGTGCACTCCCCTACCGCTTTGCGCGGATCGGCTAGATACTGCTCCTTAAATTGCGCCGCGGCGATCGGTTGATCAAACACTAAGGTCACGGTGCTGCGAAAAAGGGTCAGGTCAGAGTAGGTAATCCCTACGGGTTGAATCAGCACCTCTGCTCCAAACTGGGCCTGCGACTCCGCCTGGAGCGCCATCCGAGCCGCCCCCGTCTTAATTGGTTGCAGCGCCCTCTCCCCCATGCTTACCCCTTCGGGGAACAACATCACTGCACCACCCTGGTGCAAAAGCTTTGCGATAGCGTCAAAGGTCTCGGTATTTTTGGATAGCTGCGAGGGATCATCATCTCTACGGTACAGTGGTGCTACGCCGAGGCTTCGAAGCAACCAGCCCAGCACAGGAATGGCAAACAGGGTGGCCTTGCCGAGCGCCCACACCTTCCGTTTGCAGCAGAGCGGAATGAGCAGCGAGTCTAGTGCCAGGTTTTGATGGTTTGCCACCAGCACCACTGGCCCCTCTTCGCATGGAGTGCCGCGCACCGTTATGGAGGAGAAAAACTCACGCAGAGCCGTGCCGAGAATCAGTTTGGCTACCCGGTACAGCACCTGCTACTCCCACAGCGTAAGCTCAGCAATCGACCAGTCAAAGATCGGATCCTGTCCGGTCTGCATAAAGCGCAGCTTTGTTAAAGACTGTGGCTCAAAATTCACCCGAAACTGCCGTCCCGCATCCGGCAGTAACCACCGGATCGCACGATACTGATCCTCGGAAAGGAGTGGAGCTGTCGCCCCGGCTGGTGTTGTGCCGACTACTGATAGGCCGCGAGCAAAATCACTCTCCCATCCGGTCATATCGAGCGAGAATCCTCGCAGCATTCGTGGCTTTACTGCGCTCACCTCAAACCAAAGTGATGGATTCTGCGGCTCACCACTACCCCAGCGAGTTTTTAAATCCTTATCAATTGCCGTTGCAGTCTCTTGCGTCTTTGCATTGGTGACGGCCTTGAGCCCCTCGGGCGGCACTATCCGCGCGCCGTCCCCCTTTGACACCATATCGTGGATCACCACATATCCTGAGGGTGTCGACTCCGAGAATGTATACCCCAAGGCCCTTAGTGCTTCCCGTGCCGTCTCTGCCTGAGCTGGCACCAATACGTAAGGCACCTGCTCGAATTGAATTTTCTCGCCTTCCTCGGTGTATTCAGGGATACGGGTATCGAGCGGCTCTTGGAAACGGATGAACTTCACCTGCTCCTGCGTCTCGAACGCTAGCCGATACCCGATCCAGTAGTTAGTTTTGATAAATCCGATCTGGCGTTCCTTGAGCCAGGTAATGAGCTCAGTATGATCGGCTGCCACTCGCTGCTGCTTTGCAACAAAGGGCTGCCCGGGAATGGCTCTGCCGCCAAGATAGCAAGAGCTTAGCGCCACCGCGAGCAGCAGCGGCGTGATAGCCCTGGAGATGACCGGGACGGCGCGGTGCGACATCGCCACGAGATATCCCACCAACACAAATATCGGCACATAGATCGGCAGCAGATACCGCGGCGCTGTCACCAGGTGCCCAAACGAACTAAAGGTAAAAGCACCGAGCGCTGTAAACAATATGAGCACGAAAAGCTCCACCGGTGCTTTGCGATCGACCCGCATACTGAGAAGCCCTCGAAGCTCTCTGCCCCGCAGCGCCAGCACCGCAGCCAGTAGCAGGCAGTACACAAGCAGCACCGCGACACTTGCCGCTGGGAAAACATCCTCGTTGTGCCAGAATCGTCTCGCCCCCAACAACATCGGCAGAGCCGTGGAAAATAGCCCCGCAAGATGCTCCGGAATATCAGCGATGTTGGCGCGATTAAGGATCCCAAACGAAGCGAAGGAGTGCGTAACGTTATAGATCCAAAAAGGCACTGACCCCAGTAAGAACCCCACCCCAAACTTCATAGCACTTGCAATCGCTGCACCCAGGTATCCCCCGCGCTCCCCTAGTAAACGAGCGAAGATAAGCGCTGCTATCGGTGCCAAGAAATAGACCACCTGATTGTTGACCCACCATCCAAATCCCAACACAGCTCCGATCAGGAAGAGCTGACTAGCACGAGGCCGCTCAGACTGCAGCCAGCGCAGGGTCAGCAGTGTGGCGACTGCGCCAAGCCACACCACCTCAATAAATCCTCCGCGCGCCATCGCGCTCCACACCACCAGAGGGCTTGGTGGCAGCGCCCACAGCAGTGCAGCGGTGCGCCCAGCCAACACCCCACCCACGGCAGCTCCGAGCCGATACATCACAGGCACCATCGCCAAGGAGAACAGCAGCGGGGTTATCTTGAGGGTCACGGCGGAGATGCCAAACAGTTTAAAGAGCGCAGCAGCGACGAACGCCTCAAAGCTCCCCATATAGTGTTGGCCATAGTAGAAGATCGGGAAATCGGATCCCTCAGAGATATGCTTGGCCATCAGCCCCACTATCCCCTCGTCTGAGTCGATCACCCAATTGGAGGCGATGAGAAAATCAAGCCGCACCGCGGCCGCCAGCAGCAGCGCCAGTACGATGAACACGGTATCTTTTTTTGAGTTAGCCATCACTTTGAGTTATCACCCCGCATTAAGGATGCGGTGAAGTGCGCTCCCTGGCAAGACGTTCATACGCCTGCATGGTGAGCTCTCCGGTGCGTTCCCAGGTAAACTGGGCCGCCCGCTCCTTGCCGCGCTCCTTAAGCAACATCCGACGCTGCGGATCCGTTAAAAGCCCATACATCTCCTGCGCCGCCGCATCGTAATCGAGCGGATCCACACACACGGCAGCATCGCCCAACACCTCAGGCATGCACGAGGTGTTAGAGCTCACCACTGGCACCCCCGCCGCCATGGCCTCGAGCGGCGGCAATCCAAATCCCTCATACAGACTCGGGAAAAAAAACACCGAGCTTATGGGATATAGCTGCAGCAGATCGTGGTCGGGGATAAATCCGGGCAGAATCACAGAGTCATCGAGTTTGGCATCGGCGATCAGCGCTTTGAGCTTTGGAAACTGTCGGTCACCTGCGATATTCCCTGCCATCACCAAGACGGGTGCCCCCTGTCCTGGGGCCGGATTACTAACCAGACGACGCAGCGTTTCAATCAGAGCTCGATAGTTTTTCCGTTGGTCAATCCCTCCGACGTAAAGAATTATCGGGCGGCCATTTGGGATGCCGTATCGTGCGCGAATCTGTGCCTCGGAGCACTGTAGTGTGGCGGCATGAAAGCGTGCGTCCACTCCCAGTGGTGTGACCATGATGCGTTCAGGCGCGATACCAAGCACACGCACTAGGTCCTGCTTGGTGGTGTCAGAGATAGCGATAATAAGCTTGGCGCTGCGAATCGCGCGAATCTCAAGCCAGCGCGCAAAGTGAAATCGCAGATTGCCCCGCTCAGGAAGGTAGAGATCTTTGAGAATAAGCGGAATCAGGTCCAGCACCGTAATGATGCACGGCTTAATACTCCAGGCCGGCGCATCCATATGCGCCGGAAAATGTACACAGTTAAACGGGGCAGTAACGCCGGTAGATAGCTGGAGCGGAAACAGGATCTGCTGCCGCACCGTGTTGACCCCGGCAGGGAGGGCTTTTAGGAGTGGCCTCGCAATCCGACCCGACACAAAGCTGGTGTGGTTAAAATACCCCACCTGCACCTCATTCGCGCTGCTCGATGCGGCGGCGGAGCTCTGACGGTTAAAGTATGCGGCAAGCTCTCGCACATACCGCCCGATACCGCGATGAGCATGTGACTTAAAGCTCTCATCCAAGGCACTGGTATCGAATCCAACTGAAAACACGGCGAGACTTACCTACGGAAGAGATGAGTTATGTATTTGCACATGCGGCAACACAAGCCTCGGAGCCACGAAAGAGCTCCTGCACCTGCTTAGAAAAAATATCGTACGACAGCGCTGCGACTCGCGCCTTCCCCGCCGCTATCAAAGAGGCCCGCAGCTCCTGATTGCGAGATACCTCGGCTAGGAGCTCTGCGATCTCTGCGTGTCGCTTCTCTTTGACCAGGATGCCACCCGCTCCGATCGTGTCGGGAAGAGCAGAGGAGG
>JBILUF010000050.1:0-10009 GCA_044371155.1 Bdellovibrionota bacterium | reverse complement strand
CTTTTGCCTAACGGCAAAACCGGGGTTATCCTTTGCCGTTATCGCGCTGAAGCAATTTGGTCGGAACTGCTGATAGGAGGATATGGACGCCTCACAATCTCAAGGTCACATTCCCCCTCGTCTCTATGGCGATATTAGAACTGCGGCTTCCCGTCTATTGGAACGATTGGAGTCGGAACAATCTGCTGCGGACGCAATTAAAAACACTCAAGCCCTTGTGCTCGAATTAAATGGGGTGGCGCAACAATGTGCTCCTGTAGTTGATCGATTTCGACCAAGAGAAATTAAGGATACCTCGTCAATTGAGCCTGATTCGGCAGTTGGCCGAGTGCTTGGATTGCAAGCATCAGCTCAATCATTTGCCGTAGCATTAATGGTTTTTGCGCAACTCCAAACCGACGGAAATGCCCTCGCCTTGGCGCAATCAACTAAGTTGCTGCTCTTGCAGAGTTGTCGCCGAATAATTGAAAATGAGAATACCGGGGCAAGCGCGATAACAAATGGATGATGCAGATTTTTTGCCTAGCGGCAAAAAACTGCATATCCTGGCCGTTATCTTTTGAGTAACTTTCGGCCCGGTAGTATAATCAAGCATGCGCGACCCCGGACATTCACACCAACCCCCTGAGCGACGATGGACCGTAGAGCACTTTAACCTTATTGACCGGCTTCACACTGATGTACTTGAAGATCGGTACGGACCGATCTCGGCGAGGGTGGTGCACCACGACTCTTCCTTTCGCGTTGCCCACCTCGTTGACTCACATCTGATCAGTAGAACCCTCGCCATTACGCTGTTCCCTCCGGGGGGACATAATTCTGCGATCGGTGAAGTGGACGAAGCGATCCGTGCAGGTGGCGCAATTGGAAAAATGTTCAGGGAACACGGATACGCGATTCGAAAGAACGTAATAGACGTCGACGTTCTGGAGCTTCCGCGTTGGGTTGCCGAAGCCTTTGTTACGGAGTCCTCTCATGCGAAGGCGCGCTACTCAGAGTTCTTGGCGCGAAGGGGCTCTGAGTCACCCCACGTCTATGGAGTCGTTGTCGAGATTTATCATCCTGACTTCAGACCTCCAGAAGTCAATGCTGTTGACCGTCTGCAAGAGGCGCCGACAGTAAGCGCGCTCACAGAGCAAGGCGTCTCAGTAGATGAAATTTGGGCTAGGCTTGAGTCTGGGAGCCCATTTGATCGTTCTGACGAACGATACCAGCGAGCGTATCGCGCATCTCGGCGCGAGGTTTTTCTTGCAGAGGAGCGGATCGAGGCTATATTGCAGAAAGGCGATGCTAAAAGATAACAATAGCCTCGTGTCGGACGGCTACCGCCGCCGCACAGGCAAGACGTTAACTGCCCTGCGAATTGGCAGCACATTCACCGGAAATTACCCATAACATTCTTTAGGGTATGATTTTGTAAGGCGGTTATATGGGAATGCAGAATTTAGGGGTCGCTACGTTAGCTGGAGCGTTAGCAATTGGCTCTGCCCCGCAGTCGCAAGATTTAGCGAATCCATTTTCTGGCATGGCGACCACCGGTGTGGTCGATCGCTCGGAGATTTATCGGCAGCAATCGGAACAGCCAGCCACAGCGCCCGCCAAACCATCGGAGCCAGCTCTTACCTTTCATCCTGGATTGACATCCCAAGCTGATATAGTTGCGCGATTCGAACCTGTCAAACCTGGAGATAAGCCCGAACTAACTCCCATCAAACCAACATTTCATAGAGTCAATCTTCCCGACGGCGGTTTTGACCAATCGGGTACGTTTGAGGGGAAAGCCGGAAATGAACTCGAAATGTACCTAAAAGCTAAGGGCGAAAATGACAAATGTTCAATAATTATTAAGGACCCCAAGGGAAACGTTATTGGCACTCAGGTAATTTCAACAAATCAAGATGGGTATGTGCATACTACATTGAAGCTGCCCGAAGACGGAAAATTTACTATTGAGATCAAGTCTGGTGACGTAACTGCTCAAAAACTAAATCCAGCCATTCATCCGGGAGATAATTTGGTCGCAAGGCCAGTTATTGCTACAGTCATTGTTGGGTCTAAGCCGGATAAGGTTCAATCGAAATGATCGGGCTGTCCAAAAGGGGGCAGTTAACAATCGGGCCGACGCGTACAACAACCGCTACGCGGATTGGTGCCGGTCGCCCTAACCGTTAGCGCGCTTCAAAAACGAGAGGACTTAATGAAATTCACAAAGCCCCGATGCGTTTTAATCCACGCGGTAGCGCCTAAGAGTCTTAGAGCTGCAGACGCGAATCGGATAATGAACGAATTCGTAGCAGATCGGACACTTCCACAAGTGCTTTTTCACGACCATTTTATTGAAAGGCGGGGCGGCATAGCCATATTTTTTGTATCCTCCCAAGAGGAGCGTGATGCGCTCGCCAATGCCAAGCACCTCGATGGATGGCAGGTGGAAATGAATCCTCTCATTTTCTCCTATAACCCGGCCGCCTTCGATGAACAAATTGCTTATACTTTAAAGAGCTACCGAGATACCGATTGGGAAGAATTGCAGAAGGAAAAGCGGCCCTCTTATGGTAACCCCAGAAATGAGGCCGAAACTGCGGAAGAGGAAGCGAGCTAACAAATCGCTGGTGTGGTACCGCCGGGCTTTGCCCGTCGTCCTCACAGCGTAGCCGTTATGCGCTATCGATAGACTTCTTTTCTGTGTCGTACTCGTTGGATTTCGATCTCGCCAAGAGCTCGATTGACAATATAGACCACGCGGTAATCTCCAACTCTTACTCGGTGGGTTAGATCTGACCCGACCAGCTTTTTGGATGCTGCTGGAAACGGATTTGAGGCTAGATCTTCGATGGCCCGCATGATTCGCGGAACCTGAGATCGGTCGATACGCTTCAGATCCTTTTCGACTGAATTCTTAAGAATGACTTTATATGACGCCATCGCGCTTGAGTCGCTTCTTCATTTCATCTAGGGAGACTGACTTTTCCTTACGGCGTTCAGCGACGACTACTAGATCCTGGATATCCTCAAGCATTTCCTCATAAGCCTCAACCGGGAGAATAACCGACTGTTTTCGGCCTCTATCATCGGTAACATATTGAATCTTCTTTGCGTTCTTCATATCAATCTCGAAGAGGCGCATAACAATCGAATCCACCAGATTGTCGCGCGCGGGATTACCGCAATGATATGTGGTATTGTGCTGCGCGACAACTGGTGTTTCTAGCCGTTACACCGCTAAAGTCACGCTTAGTAATAATACTCCATAACCTATCAATAAGTTTTTGAATTTTCGGAGATTTTATGTCAGACGGTATGATGGCCAAGCCTGGTCTAGCCAATCCAAATATTTCAACTGGAATGAATCCAGTCCAGATGCGGACGATCCATGCGTCTGAACTTAATTTTGATGGAGCTATCTCCGTAATTTCGAACGCGCAAAAATTCATAATTCCAATCCCAGATTTAGGGGTAACTGGGGAGGAGTTGGTGCATCCTGCTGGTTCTCCGGAAGCTGGGCAACCAATTTTAGATTACAAAGGCAATCCAGTCGGTGAATCGGGCGTAGTTTTTTTTAATCACAAGGATAAAGCTTGGCAAGCTGTTCCTGGTGACGGCAATGGTGTGATCATAATTAATGAAGTTACTCGCGATCAAGCTCAAGCCTTATTAGACAAGATCCATAACTTATCTCCTGATGTATTTAAGCTCACCGCAGGACAGATCAAAGTCGTGTTGGAATATGCTCACACCGAACTTGAATTAGGTGACATGTACAATTCTACAACAAATTTTATTGACTCTAAAATGACTCCCGTAGAAAGCGCTTTGAGTCCTGCTCCTTCTTACGGATTCATGAAAAGAGACGATCGCGATATTTGTAAGGCAGTTTATGTTTCAGGTTCCTTCACCTTCGATGGTCCTGCCATTACTGCCCAGGTTTTTGACAATGGCGGAGTAATTATTAAGCAGGGCGATTCCATTCGAGGAGTGCAGCCAGAAATTTTTCAAAGAACATATCGCCATGCTAGCGGTGAGCAGATTGCAAGTCTTTCTGAACTAAAGGCTGTGTAACAACAGGATCGAAAAGATTTACGCCCACTTAACTATTTGACTTGATTAAGATTCGTTTGGGCGTAAACTTTTCATCCAAGACGTTAAGCCATAATTGAGCTAGCGAGTGGATGTGAAGTTTTCTATTTTCTCTCAATCGATAGAACTGGATCGACAGTCTAAGGCGAAGGCCACTTCGGAGGGTGAGCAAAAGAAAATCTGGACACCCACTCAATTAATCACCTACCGCCCTGCCGGTTATTACCGCCAGTGATTTAGAGAGGTTAGGCCGAGGCAGTTGGTGGGTGTCCTCACTTCGATTCCTCATCATTTCGTGGAGCTCGCGGTCTCTGAGAGAAACATAGAGGAGGTCCGCTTGCCCCAACCACGGGCCTCTCGGTGACCCTGCAGATTTTCAACCCTTGATTCCCCCAAGATCCTCAATGTTTACAGTCTCCTACTGAGTTGTAATTGATGGGCGGATTGATCGTCTCAGCAAACAGGTGCTCCTCAGTAACAAGTAATTTGAGGTGCTTTAGCGGAAGAGATGAAGCATTCTCGCGCCTTGAGTCGATATGGTACTACGGGCGTAGGACGGAGGTCGCATGCGATTTTTCATTGGTGGAGCTCTTACACTCTTGGCCTTGGTGGGTTGCGGAAGTCCAGGCATTGATGCGGGTGAGTACCGTGGAGCTGTTGTTCGGCAAAGTCTGTCCACTGTAGGACTATCGGAGGATTTAGAGAAGTCTTGGGGAGAGACTGTTTTCCCAGAGCAGCAACAAACTATGGTGATAATCGACTCTCGGGGAGGAAAGATCATCGGCGAAGTGGGTCTATCCCCGAGTGACCCCTCGCAATATCGCGATACAGTAGTTTTCCGAAAGCTTGGCACTAATCGTCTGATCTTTAAGGGGGATCTTCCTGGTGATTGTGGTTGGACCCGCGATGCTAAATTTGAGTTGAGGTTTCTCCGCTCGAACCGTGCTCGTGTCATGATTAGAGAGATAGCTATCAACGACAAGCATGGTTACAGCATGAATTATTCCTACGAGGGGATAATTCAGCTACTATCTTCCTCGGGGCGCATAAGGCGACGGAAGATTTGATGTTTGAGCTTGCAAACAGCTGATCAAGCCCAAAAATACTTACTGGGAGCATACAGCATAGTCATCGTGACCGATGCTGCAACGCAGCGCGAAATCCGAGTACTTGCCTCTTGGTTTTTGTCACAGACCGCAGAGCATCACTTTGGTGGTTTAGACCTGCCGCGCCTTACTCTTTTGGCACGGTAAGTGCCTTGATGCCCCACGGGAGAAGATTCATGAAGTGGTGCATGCTGCTGCGCAGTAACTGTTACATCGTGATTGTGCATTGAGGTCGCTTGGGTTAGCCATTCGTAACTTCCTGTTATCAGATGTTGACTACTCAATTGACGCTGAGAGTCTTCGTAGAGCACATCAGAAGGCACTGTTGCTCTCGCAGTTTTTGGCTCTACAGTCTAAGGCGAAGGCCACTTCGGAGCGTTAATTAAAGCCTTGACCAGAGGAACTAAACAAGTTTGCCAGGTGTAGCCATCCCTGGGGTGGAAATCTTCATCGGCCCCATATTACCATTGGATTTGGCCGAGACTTGGACGGTCGGACTACCTTGCCAACGACCACCCACGCATGGAAGTTGAAAGTAGCGGCGGTCGCTTTTGCGCGAATCGGGTTCCCAGGCAGCGTCGAGGAGAAGATGGTTGTCGAAGGTTCGAGGCTGTAGAGCCCCCAGATTACGCATCCGCCAGCCGTGGCATCACCGTGCAGCACATCACAAACGATGGGCCCACCGTGCAATGGATCGCTACAAGGTCACCGGCCTGATGAATCTCGTTTAGGTCGGTGAGCAGTGTGCCCACAAATGCCTGGTGCTCTTCCTCCCAGCGGACAAAGGCATCCTTGAAGGTTAGCCGCTTGTGGCAGAGCGGATGATACGCCTTGTAAATGCTCTCTTTGGCACAGAAAACCTGCAGAGCTCGAAGTCGACGCTGCGCTTTGCTTTCGTCCACCCACACCCGCTCGGCTGGCAGGGTGATCTTCTTGATTGCGCCATCCGAGATAGTGCGGGAGGCGGGCTCAATATCCACACCGAGTGATTCAAACTCCTCAGCTAGCCCCACCACTGCGATCCCAGCTCCCTCTGTGTGGGCGATTGAGCCTACTACCCCTGATGGCCAGAGCGGCTCGCCATCTGCGCCGCGCAGGATCGGTGCTTCAGAGTCATACTCCGGGGGTAGGGTGGTGAGCGCTGCATGGGCGGCAGCCCGACCCAGCAAAAACTGCTCGCGGCGCTTTTGAGAGGGGATCTGATTAGCCAGCTCTAGCTCAGCTGGAGAAAACTCGATCCGTGCCAGCTCAGATAGCTCTATAACTTCGCATGCTAGTGATGATCCCATTCACATTCCATAGCACGGCCATCCGGGTGGACAAAGGGCTCCGAATGGGTAGTATCCATCTTTCGATGGCAGGAGGGGTATGGCGTACTGGTTGGTAAAGAGTGAGCCGGAGGTGTTTTCAATCGATGCCTTTAAGGGCGCAAAGGTAACCCAGTGGGATGCCGTACGTAACTATCAGGCCCGCAATTACCTCCAAAGCATGAAGGTGGGGCACGAGGTGCTCTTTTATCATTCCAACGCCGAGCCCACGGGGGTAGCAGGAGTAGGGAAGGTAAAGAAGATTGCCTATCCCGATGGCTTGCAGTTCGATGCAAAGAGTGACTATTTTGAGCCTCGCGCCACGAAGGATAAGCCGGTCTGGTTTGCCCCCGATATACAATTCGTGCGCAAATTCAAACGAGTTGTTACGCTGGCCGAATTACGTACTGAGCCGGCCCTCAAAGGGATGCTGGTGCTAAAGCGTGGGATGCGACTTAGTGTACAGCCGGTGACCGAACGCGAGTTTGAGCGAATCGTTGAGATGTCTGAAGAGTAAGGAGTTTTTCTGTTGGGTAAGATTCCAATTAAAACCAAAGAAGAGATCGCCCTCATGCGCGATACATGCCGGGTGACCGCCGATGTGCTTGATGCCGTAGGTGAGATTATCCGTCCAGGCATCAGCACTGAAGAGATTAACACCTTTGTGCACCGGATGATTGTGGAGCGGGGAGGGGTGCCTTCGCCGCTTAACTACAAAGGATATCCCAAATCAGTCTGCACCTCTGTAAATGATGTAATTTGCCACGGGATCCCAAGCCCGCTCGAATTCCTAAAGGCTGGTGACATCATCAATGTCGATGTCACTACCTACAAAAATGGATTTCATGGGGACGCAAGCTGCATGTACTTTGTGGGTGGGCGCGAGGCGTGCTCCCCGCAGGTGTGTGAGCTAGTCGACCACACCAAGGCGGCGCTGTATGCCGGTATCGAAGTGGTCAAGCCTGGCGCACATGTAGGCGATATCGGTGCCGCCGTCCAAAAATACATTCGCAGCACTGGTAAAAATTATGGCATCGTCCGGGAATATACCGGGCATGGAGTGGGCCGGGAGTTCCATGAAGCGCCGCAGGTGCTACACATCGGACGGGTGGGCACTGGAGACCGATTGGCGCCTGGCATGACCTTTACCATCGAGCCGATGATCAACGAAGGAACTCCTAAGACTGCACTCTCCAAGGTCGATGGCTGGACCGTGCGAACAGCTGATGGAAAGCTCTCGGCGCAGTGGGAGCACACCGTGCTAGTTACTGATAGTGGGTGCGAGCTGCTTACCGACAATAAGACCGCACAATGTATTTAGGCGGGGCCGCCCCTCTCGCTGGAGGCTTGGGCTCGGAGCGCGACCGTCTCGGTCGCAATTGCACGCAGGTGAAAAGTGCTGCTTAGAATGTGGTGATGGGCGAGCGCCACCAACTTGGTTGTTGGGGATCGGCTTTGCCCCCAATTGCGAGCGAGACGCTCGCGCTCCACGGTCAATTTCGGGCAAGATGCCCGCCCTCCTCGGCGATCCTCGAGCAACCGCGACCGTCTCGGTGCTACGCCCCCTTCTTCAGGAACACAAACCGTTCCATCCCTTGGGTCTCCACCACCACTCGGGCACCTTTCTCAAGGTCGGCCTTCTTGACCGCCGCTCTGAACTCCTCAGCATCCTTGATAAGCTTGCCGTCCACACTCACTACAAGATCGCCCGGGCTAAGACCAGCTTGCGCTCCAATCCCATTTGGGCGCACCTGCATCACAACCACTCCAGATTTCCGGGTGGTGCCAAGTCGCCTTGCTACCTGCGGAGTAATATCCTCCACCACGATACCGATCGCTGACTCAGCCTCCTCTTGAGAGTCCTCGTCTGCTTTGCCCTTTCCGGGCTGCGATGGCAGCTCTCCGATTACAACCGAGACAGTTTCTTTCTTCCCCTCTCGGATATAATCTAGCTCCACCTTGGAGCCCGGCTTGATTGCGGCCACTCTATTACGAAGCTGATTCACATCTTTAAGCTTGTCGCCGCTAAGGGCCACGATGATATCACCTTGCTTCAGCCCTGCCTTGGCTGCTGGGCCAGTGGGCTCAACATGTCCCACGAGCGCTCCATCAGTGCCTGAATAATTAAATGACTGGGCCAGACCTTCAGAGAGGTTTTGAATGCCAACCCCCAGCCAGCCACGCACCACTTTGCCACTGTTAATAAGGCTCTCCATTACCCCTTTGGCCATGCTAATAGGAATGGCGAAACCAATTCCCATGTAGCCTCCACTGCGCGAGAAGATTGCGGTGTTAATCCCGACTACTTCTCCCTCAAGGTTTACTAGTGGCCCACCACTATTGCCTGGATTGATAGCGGCATCAGTCTGAATAAAGTCCTCATACTGTCCGCCACCAATGATCGAGCGGCCCTTAGCGCTGATAATCCCCGCTGTGATCGAGTTGTCGAGTCCGAACGGGTTGCCTGCAGCGACTACCCATTGGCCAATCCTAAGATTATCTGATTCGCCGAGCTTGGCAGCCACTAAGTCGTTGGCCTTAATCTTAACCACCGCAAGGTCACTACGCTCATCGCGCCCGACAATCTGTGCTTTAAACTTCCTACCATCTTGTAACCGGACATCGACCTCATCGGCCTCGCCCAGCACATGATTGTTGGTGAGGATCAGTCCTTTTGGGTCGACGATTACACCGGTGCCCAGCCCCTGTTGCACCGGGCCTTCAGCGCCATCCTCTGGCATATTGAAACGCTCCGCGAACTCATCGCCAAAAAACTGGCGGAACTGCTCCATAAACTGCTCATCGCGGCGACGAAGTTTCTTGCCCGCCTTCGGCTTGGTACTGGCGCTAATGTTGACAACACTTGGAGTAATACGGGCGGCTGCTGCCTCAAAAGCCTCAGAGAGCTTTTGGGCGTACTCGGTAGCGGCGCTGGTTGGCGCAGTGGCTGGCTGCGCTGAAGCCGTGACCGCTGCGACAGAGATGAGGCAGGCAGCAAAGACGCCAGCTTTAATCGCCACAGCCTTTAACGAGGATATCTTTTGTATGCTGAACATAGCTCTCCAATAAGCCCACACTGAGTAATTGTCATAGCGCTTAACGGTTTATCACCGCAAGGCTCAGACGACCTATGCGGATCCATTCTATGACGCTAGCTTGGCGATTTTATTCATATATTCGATGTCTTAGGAGGCTGTATAACCCTCCCTGGCTGCCTGCTGACACCTTTCGTATGTGACTTTAAAAAAACTGCTGATTTTAGGTCACCCGTGCGCGCTTAGAGGTAATAACTCTGGTAAGAATTTAGTCGTTGGGGCGATGTAAGCCTCGGTGGGTTTTTAACACAGAAGATTTGGGATCCTTTATGAAGAACTTAACCTGCGCCGCGTTGGCAATTATGGTTGCGGTGGGAATGACCAGCTCCGAGGCGTTTGCCGGCACCCCTCAGTGTAAAGGGCAAAAGACTGCGGCAAGGAACGCCTCCAAGAGCTTCGTCGTAGCGCAGAGGAATCTAACCCG
>JBILUF010000371.1:0-2893 GCA_044371155.1 Bdellovibrionota bacterium | reverse complement strand
CAAGCTAGTGAAGAGGTTCACTAACGTTCTGGATACGATACTGGGGTGGTGGCGGAGGAACTAAGCTGCAGTAGTTGTGACTTGATTTGACGGTCAGCACCCAATCAGATGGGCTCGATCAGATTGCATTCTCCATGCTGGGTTCTATTTTTATCTACTTTCGATTGTCCTTTCTGGTCTCGCTCGAGGCGGTCTGAACTCGCCTTGGGGCTGATAAAAGACCTAAGGCTTGTTGCCAGCGGTCTCCGTCACATCAATGCTCCGCGGCGGTCTGTTTATCGCTGGGCAGGCTATAGAACTCTGGCTCTGAGTTCATCTGACACTGTTCGAAAAATACTGCCCGAAACATCGATTCAGGATTTCTACACCTTAGTGCCGTTTAGATACCCATCACAGATAAACTGGGCGGCCTCTGCTGGATCGTCGGTGACTCTTATATTTTTTATCTCGGGGTAGGTGAAATATCCATTACCTTTCATAGATTGCTCAGCACTACGACGAGGGAGCTCTTTAAGGATATCGAGATATTTCCCCCAGAACTGCTTGTTTAGCAGCACTAACGGATAGGCTCCCTTCACCTTGCCGCACATCACCAAGGTTTGCATCTCGCAGAAGGCATCAAGGGTACCAAACCCTCCGGGAAGAAAGATCCCACCAGCGGTGTACTTCATGAGGGCTAGTTTTTGAGAGAAGTCATAGTTGGCGCAGTGATGGTTCTGGGCTGGAATGTGCGGGTGGTTTGCATTGGTAGCTCCGCCGCCTCGCGCCCTATCGCAGGCATACAGTGGTGTGCCAGGACGGGCGGTGTCAGCGATCATTCCCATAAGCCCCGTGGGCCTGCCAAGTACGGTGGTGAGTCTTTGCTCGGAAAGCGCGTTCGCTAGATTTCGTACCCCAAACTTGATGCGATCGTACTCTAACTGAGCTTGTTCGCCTGCGAGATCGGGATCCTGGACCGAGCTTCCTAATACAGAGACTGGAATTCCCTCCACCTGTTTCATGAAAGCAAGAGTACTCACAAGGTCGATCCCCAACTTATGAAGCATCACGCTGTCGATAGTTGCCCCGGCTGGGGAGTCAATCAGGGTACGCTCGCGCTCGTTTAGAAGCCACGAGAACTCCTCTCTAGCCGAGCGGTCATGCCCCAGAAGTCCCTCGCGGTGCCGATAGAACTGCTCGATGCGTCCCCTAGAGTTGGCCTGAATGTAATGCATCGCCTCTTCGGGGGTATCGCAGAGCACAAGCCGTGCTCTGTCTGCAGGCGGTATAAGCCCCAGGGCTCCTGGGCCATGTGGGTCGTTTTTGAGCCAGTCAAAAAGGGGGCCATAGTAGGATCGATCAACAAACACCACTGGCATGCCGTTTTCCCGGGAGAGTTTGAGCACCTCAAACGCCTCATCCAGGGTACCAATCCCCCCTGGCATCACTACACAAGCGGCGGAGAACTTCACTAGCCCGATTTTACGCGGAAAGAAGTAGTCGCATGTCTCATTGAAGTGCAGATTCGGATTGGGCTCCTCCTCAAACGGCAGCTTGATTGAGACTGCCATCGAGATTCCAACTGAGTTGGCACGACCATCAACTTGTGCGCGGTGAAATTCCTCCATCGCTCCTTGGTTGGCCGCCGCCATCATCCCTGGGCCGCCACCGGTCATTACAGAGAATCCGCTTTGCACCAGTAAGCGCCCCATGGAGCGGCCCAATTCGTAATGCGGAGTCCCCTCCTTTGTGCGGGCACTTCCAAAGACCGCCACTGGAGGGAAGGAGGTCAAGGTGGGGATTTTTAAAACTTTGGCCGTGCTTGCAATAGCTTCCTCAACCAAGTTTAGGTCGGCATGCTTACCTGGCTTGCCGAGGATGAGGGCGGACAGTCCATCTAGTGGGCCGACAGGAAAATTCCGTTGAGCATTCGTTGAGGGGTCGGTTTTTGCCATCGCAACATCCGATGAAAAACTGTGGAAGGGGATGGTACCGACCCTTTAGTTTCTAATCAACAAAACGGGAGTTTTTTAAGGTAATTCAATGGGATGCTGGCAGTTATCCTGGAAAATTGTCGTGAGGATGGCCGAAAAAGACGCTCTTGCGGAGGGTGTACTAAGCCCCGTATGAGAGAGGGATATGAGCACCCAGTCACCCTCACTTGCAGCACGTCTTACTCCGCCCCTTTGGCTCTTTACCCTCCTACTTGGTGTGGTGGTGAGCTGGATACTGTTTGAGCTCAAGGAGTTGGTCTCCCTGCTGGTGGTGGGGTACGCCATCGCGTATGTCATCAACCCGTTACTGTCAGTTTTGGAGCGTCGCAAGGTGCCCCGTACGGTCGGTTTCTTCGTGCTATTGGGGGCTGCTATCGCAATAATTATCCTGTTGGCTGCCACCGCCCTGCCGACCATCTCACGGCAGTATGCTGCGCTGACAGAGAATCTGCCCCGCTACGTGATCCAGGCCAAGGAGCGATCCGCAGCGCTAGCCCACCAGCTTAATCTGCCGATTGAGCACGGAAGCATCGAGGAGCTTCTGCAGACCCTTCCAACGCCTTCGGGAGATACCCTGAAGGGATTTGCGCGAACAGTTGGGACCGCCCTCCTTAGCGGCTATTCCGTGACTATGACCCTCTTAAACTTGGCGCTGCTGCCGTTTCTGGTTTTCTATATCGCGGTGGATTGGCGAACAATTCACACGGCAGCGCTATCCCTTTTTCAGGGGGTGATTAAAAATAGGATCACGGCGATAGGTGGAGAGATTAACGGGTATGTCTCTGCATTTGTGCGTGGGCAGATTACAATTGGAGTTATACTCACTGCTCTTTATGCAGTTGGCCTTGGGGCATTTGTTGGTGTTGAGCTCTGGTTTTTAATCGCCGTCATCGCCGGGATGGGGAGCCTCATTCCATACT
>JBILUF010000370.1:0-2895 GCA_044371155.1 Bdellovibrionota bacterium | reverse complement strand
CGCCTTTGAGCCTCGAAAATCATAGCGGGTCTGGATCTCTTTCTTGACCTGGTCAACCGCGTTCTTAACCTCTTGCATGTTGACCGAAGAAACCACATCAAATGACGGCATCGCACTACTCCTGTCTAGGTTCTGCACTCCAACGCTCATATCGCACCCAGAGTAACCATAACCCGGGCACTGCTGCAGCGGTGCAGATAACGAAATAAATACCCCAACTCACCTCAGAAGCAAGGGCCCCGCACGGCACCCCTAATAATGAGCGCGAGGCTGCCGCGATGCTCGTAAGCAAGGCATATTGGGTGGCAGTGTAGCGACGGTTACAGAGGCCAGTAAGAAAAGCTGTAAAGGCCGCAGTGCCAAGACCTGCACAGAGATTATCGATAGTGATAGCCAACGACATTACGAGGTAGCTCTTACCCAGCACAGCCAGGAGCGCAAAGGTGAGGTTTGACACCCCCTGCAGGACGCCGAATAGGAGCAAGCCACGCTTCATCCCAATGCGGGCTAGGTACAGCCCTCCGACGAGGCTGCCAATAACTGTTGCGGCTAACCCGAGGCCCTTTACCACCGCAGCTATCTCGGCTTTGTTGAATCCCGTCTCAAGCATAAACCGGGTGGTAAACATCGTCGCCATTACATCAGCAACCTTGTAGAGCAAGATAAAGATCAGAATCTCTATCGCTCCATTACGGCGGAAATACTCAACCAGCGGCTTAACAACCGCATCCTTCAAAGAGACAGGGGGTGACACCTGAGTTGGTATCTGAGGTGCCCAAAGAGTGGCTAGCACTCCGATTCCCTGCACGATCGCCATCGCGCAGTATACGGTGTGCCAGGGCAACACCTGCGCCAGGGAAAGCGCAACGGCCCCGGAAGTGAGCATACCGAGACGATAGCCAAAAATAGCCACTGATACTCCTGGCCCCACCTCGACACGTTGCAATAGCTCGGCGCGATAGGCATCCACCACCACATCCTGGGTGGCGCTCGCAAACGCCAACAGTAACGAGAGTACAAAAACCGCATAGAGCTCACTGCCGGGACTTAGGTGCGCCAGGAGTGCGGTAAGAACCATCAGGGCATACTGACTGAGGAGAATCCAACCACGGCGGCGGTCATATCGGCTACCCAGCGGGGGAATGAAACGATCCAGTAGCGGCGACCAGAGAAACTTCATCGAGTAAGGGAGCGTGACGAGAGCGAAATTACCAAGTGCTTGGATACTAACCCCCTCATCGGTCATCCAGGCCTGAAGGGTCCCTGTTATGAGCGCAAGCGGCAACCCCGAGGAGAAGCCCAAAGCCAGCAGGACTATCATCCGTCTGTCGGCAAAAATGGTTAGGGCGCTTAGCATGCAAGGTACGATAGATGAGCGAGGCACCCACCCGCCAGAGAAGACTTTCAGCCGGGTGAAAATGAACCGGATAGGTCACGGATCCGCCTACACCGACAAGGCTGCCAGCTCAATGATTGGGATCTGGCTTGGGGATAGATCAAGGGGGCTGGGGTTGATTTACAGTAGGCGAAAGTGCTGTACTTTTTTGGCTATCCGGAAGGGTGTTTTTCTGTTTAGACTCCTCTTGAGAGCTTGACCAAATGCCAGCTCACATGCAGCTTATAGGCAGGTAGTGCCGTAGTGTGTTTTAAGTAGCGTTGTTTGCAGTAGCGTTCTTCGCAGTCAATTTTTTGCAACCGCCGACTTTGGTAGTTTCGATGGAATCGGAATTTACACGGGTAAGTCCAAAAGACAGTACAAAGCGCATTCGACATCTTCAATTGCTGTGTGAGCAGGCCCGCTCAATTGAGGAGATAGTTCTCACCTGGGTGGGTAAGGGCCGAAATCTCGTAATCTCCCGCAACACCGATGAATCCGCTCCATCGTTAGAGTTTGCATTCACCCTATCAGGCGAGACGGTCGCGTTTGCCTCTATCCCACTTGCACGACTCATCCCGACATATCCTCATTTTGAGCCGCTCAACGAATCGATGGTGCGCTTTGACGATCAACCCGGGTTTGCGCCTGATAACGAGTGGTTTGATCAGCGTAATGCGCGCCTCGGCATCTGCAGTAGCGACCAGTGTGATGGTAATGTAGCCCCGCCCTCAGCCGTTGGGGAGCTAGTGCTAAGCTATGCCCTCGCCAGTGTGGGTTTCGCTGAAATCTCTCTTGCTAAGCGAATCGGAGGGAGACAGTTTCTGAAACTTGCACTAGTCTTCTTTGGGCCATCCGGACAAAATGAAGAGACGGGTTGGTTTGAGAATACCTTTACCCCACTCGATGAACTACGCGGGTTTGTATCCGGTGCCTACTGGATGTAAGCGGATGGTCTGATGCCAGACTCAGGCCCTATCTACTAGCACCTCGCTTATTCAGAGAGCTCGAGATCTCGGGGGTAGCACTGGAGTATAGATACGACCGAGGCTCAAACGATGCGGCTCTTTATCGCTCTACCCATACCGGAAGTACTCACGAGCGCGCTTCGGCATGCGCAGGAGCGGCTTTTGCGCGCTGTGCCGGAGGGCATATCGACCACCGATCTGTCTCAAGCGCACCTTACCCTGCTCTTCATTGGGGAGCGGCCTGAATCAGAGCTGCCAGCATTAAAGGCCATAGTTACCAAGATCGGCGCAGAGGTGATGCCTCTAAACCTCTCCCTCACTCGACTCAGTGCATTTCCCTCCCCGCAGGATCCTCGGATTGTGTGGGCCGGGGTCTCAGATGACCAAGGTCAGCTTAACCGTATTACGGGAATGCTTCAGCAAGAAGCGCTGGCTCTTGGATATCCAATTGAATCTCGCGACTTTGTGCCACATCTTACCTTGGCGCGGAGTAAGCAGGTGAAGAACCGCACCAGCCTGCGACTCTTCCTGGAGCGCGAGCCACTACGGGCT
>JBILUF010000369.1:0-2907 GCA_044371155.1 Bdellovibrionota bacterium | reverse complement strand
CGGGGAGCTAACCGTGCTCTCGAAGATAGGGGAGCCGGATGTGTGCGGGATCACCTGTATTGCGCCGTCCCATATCGGGAATTTAGGCAGCCTTGAGGGCATCCGTAGCGCGAAGCTCGAGATCGTCTCTGCGCTAAGCCCCACTGGGACGTTCTTTACGAATGCAGACGATGATGTTCTAGCCGCTGGGGTCGCAGCGCAGTCTTTTGCAACTGGACAGTCGGTGCGCTCCTTCGGCATCGGGGAGGCGGCCGATGTGCGACTCACGGCGATTGAGTCCCATGGGCTCGAAGGGGTCACTGTCACCCTGTCACTTCGCACTTCGGGGGGGGGGCCCGAGGTGATTACAGCGAAGATGGATCTCATTGGGAGGCATAATGGGCTCAATGTTGCTGCGGCAGTGTTGGGGGTGCGGGCCCTCTTTCCGGATTTCCCGGCGGAGCTCATTCAGAGAGGGCTAACGAGTTTTCGCGCCCCGCTGATGCGGCTCAATCTGAAGACCACTCCTGATGGACGGCTGGTGCTCGATGATTCCTACAACGCCGGCCCTAACTCGATGTGTGCATTGCTTGAGCTGGGTGCCGATCTGCAGAAACAGGGGAAGGTCGTGGGGTGTGTGTTAGGGGATATGCGCGAGCTTGGAGAGTTCTCTGAGCGATATCACCGTGAGGTAGGCCAGCATATCGCGGCCATGCGACCTGCTTTTGTGGTGGGAGTCGGGGAGTGGTCTAGATTCTACCTGGAGGCTGCTAAGGCAGCGGGTATCCCGGCAACCAAGGCAGAGAATCCCGAGGTGGCCGCACACATCGCCCAGAAGCTTAGGTTTGATATCCTGATGGTGAAGGGATCTCGGGGGGTCGGGTTAGACCGCACCGTTAAAACCCTTGAAAAACGGTAGGCCGAAAGAGCTAGCTATTCACGGCAGCACTGCCATTTTGCAGCACTGCCACCTATCACACTGCCACCTATCACACTGCCACCTATCACACTGCCACCTATCAGCACTGCACCTATCAACGGCCACCTATGAACGCAGCCACCTATGAACGCTGCTGCCGTATTGCCGGAAACTTACCATTTGCTATCCTTGGAGGCGAAGGATCGCCTGGCGAATTTTACAACCATTCTGCCCACCTACGTGCAGCGCCAGCGAGGGTAATCGGCGGTGTTATATCATATCTTACTTGGCCTGCGAGATGAGTATAGCTGGCTCAACGTTTTTCGGTATCAGACCTTTCGCGCCATGGTGGCGTTTCTTTTCTCCTTCGGATTTGTCCTAGTCACCCAACCGATCTTCATCCGAAAGCTAAAGGAGCTTGGACTCAAAGGACAGCCGATTCGAGACGATGGCCCTAAGGAGCACATTGCAAAAAAAAGCGGCACCCCCACGATGGGTGGATTTGTGATCATCCTTTCGGTGTTGGTCTCAACTCTGCTGCTTGCCGATCTAACCAGCCTGTATGTGTGGATCTCTCTAGCGGTGATGACCGCCTATGCAGCGTTGGGGTTTGTTGATGATTGGCGCAAGGTCACCAAGCAAGATTCCAAGGGACTCACCGAGCGTGAGAAGATGCTCTGGCAGTTAGGCATCGCCGCTGGGGCAGCACTCATATTGGTCCTCGCTAAATTCCCCACCGAACTTTCTGTGCCGTTTACAAAGAACTGGGAGATCCATCTAGGCTGGTTCCTCTTTATCCCGTTTGTGGCACTCGTGGTGGTGGGCACCTCAAATGCGGTGAATCTGACCGATGGACTTGATGGGTTAGCTATCGGGCCGGTGATGACGGTGTCAGCAACCTATGCTCTTTTTGCCTACGCTGCGGGCAACAAGGCGATCGCTGATTATCTAGGTATAGTGCATGTAGCAAACGCGGGGGAGCTTGCGATTATGCTCTCTGCGATGACTGCAGCGGGGCTTGGGTTCCTCTGGTACAACACATTCCCGGCACAGGTGTTTATGGGGGATCTCGGCGCACTTTCATTGGGAGCCACCCTGGGATGGATAGCTGTGCTCGTAAAGCATGAACTTATTTTGATTGTCGCAGGAGGCATCTTTGTTGTTGAAGCGCTCTCGGTAATTATCCAGCGCTACTCATTTAAGCTCACAGGCAAGCGGGTGTTTCGGATGGCTCCGATACATCATCACTTTGAACTCAAGGGCTGGGCAGAGCCTAAAATTATTGTGCGGTTTTGGATAATCTCGATCGTGCTCGCGCTCGTGTCCCTCACCTCGTTAAAGCTGCGGTAGATATGATTCAAGAGACAATTCAAAAGCTCATAGCGGGCTCTGGCAAGGTGTTGGTGGTGGGTCTGGGGATCACAGGGATCGAGACGGCGCTCTTTCTGCAGCGATGCGGGATTGACTGTGTTTGTATCGAGAAAACTCCGCGCGATGAGTATCTGGAAGGTTCTAAATTTCGAGGCCGCATTCAGGAGCTTGAAGAGCGCAGCATTAGGCTTGAGTTTGGAATCGAAGGGGAGAGTGTTGAGAAGGTGCTCGATGGAGTGACTCTGGCTGTGTTAAGCCCTGGGGTGTCTTTAGAGTCGGCGATTGTCGGCACGCTGCGTCGACACAAGGTGCAGATTATTAGTGAGCTTGAGCTCGGTATGGTTTTAGCGGGAGCTCCCGCTATCGCGGTGACGGGTAGCAATGGCAAGACTACCACGGTCACCTTGATTCAACACCTACTTGAGGCCTCCGGGAGGCGTTCTCTTTTGTGCGGAAATGTGGGAACGCCGATACTTTCAGCGCTCTCTCCTGATGATGTAAAGAGCGGCAAGGCAGAGCGATTTCATTTTCTGGTGGTAGAGGCCTCAAGTTATCAGCTTGAGACCTGCGAAACGATTCGCCCGAAAGTGGCAGTATTGCTTAATCTCTCAGATAATCACCTCGAGCGGCATGGGTCG